>CBHWAL010000014.1:0-19279 GCA_966111495.1 uncultured Achromobacter sp.
GGTGCGCTTCTGGGACATGAGCTGGAAGTAAGGCGCGGTCCGCGCCGGGCGGGCGTAGCAAACGCCCGGCGCTGCTGAACAGAGAGGAAGACCTATGCTTTATTTCACGCTGAGGCGCCTGGGCCTGGCGGCGCTGGTGGCGCTGACCGTGTCGATCCTGGCGTTCCTGCTGCTGCACCTGTCGGGCGACCCGGCGCTGGCGCTGGCCGGCGAAGGCGCGCGCCAGGCCGACATCGACATGATCCGCAAGACTTACGGGCTGGACCGCCCGATCATCGTCCAGTACGCCGACTGGCTCTGGCACATTCTGCAGGGCGACTTCGGCACCTCGGTGTACTTCAAGACCGAGGCCGGGCCACTGATCCTGTCCAAGCTGGCGACCACGTTGAAGCTGGGCATGGCGGCACTCGCCTTTGCGCTCTTTATCTCGATCCCGCTGGGCGTGCTGGCCGCGCTGTACAAGGGCAGCCTGATCGACCGCGTCTGTCTGGCGATCGCCGTGCTGGGGCAGGCGCTGCCGAACTTCTTTTTCGCGCTGATCCTGATCATGCTGTTCTCGATTTCGCTGCGCATCCTGCCGGTGTCGGGCAGCGGCACGTGGCAGCACTTCGTCATGCCCGCCATCGCGCTGGGCTACTACGTCGCGCCGGCGTTCATGCGCCTGATCCGCGCCGGCATGATCGAGGTGCTGGGCGCCGATTACATCCGCACCGCGCGGGCCAAGGGATTGCCGGCCCGCAAGGTCATCTTCAAGCACGCCCTGCGCAACGCCATCGTGCCGGTGGTGGCGCTGGCCGCCGTGCAGCTGGGCTACCTGCTGGGCGGCTCGGTGGTCATCGAGACCATCTTCGCGCTGGACGGCCTGGGGTATCTGGCCTATCAGAGCATCACGTACAAGGACTATCCGGTCATGCAGCTGATCGTGCTGCTGCTGTCGGTGCTGTACGTGCTGCTGACGCTTGCCGCCGACGTGGCCAACGCGTGGCTCGATCCGCGCATCCGGGTGTCCTGACATGAACACGCCTACGCTCACACCCGCCACCCCCGCCGCGGCCCCGCTCGAACTGTCCGCGTCCACGCTGCGCTGGCGCCGCCTGCGGCGCAACAAGGCCCTGCTGGCCGGTGGCGGCATCCTGCTCATCATCGTGCTGATCGCGCTGCTGGCGCCGTGGATTTCGCCGCACGATCCCTATTTCCAGGACCTCGCCAACCGCACCGTCCCGCCCGTCTGGTACGAGAAAGGCACCTGGCTGCATCCGCTGGGCACCGACCAGTTGGGTCGCGACTACCTGTCGCGCCTGTTCTACGGCGCGCGCATCTCGCTGCTGATCGGCATCAGCGTCGCCCTCATCTCGGGCCTCATCGGCACGGCGATGGGCATGGCGGCCGGCTACTTCGGCGGCAAGGTCGACATGGCCGTGTCGTTCCTCATCACCACGCGGCTGTCCATGCCCGTGATCCTGGTGGCGCTGGCCACCGTGGCCATCGTCGGCGGGTCGCTGTGGGTGGTGATCCTGGTGCTGGGCCTGCTCAAGTGGGACCGCTACGCCGTCGTGATGCGCAGCGCCACCCAGCAGGTGCGGTCGCTGGAATACGTGGCCGCGGCGCAGGCCGCCGGCGCCAGCACCTGGCGCATCGTCTGGGGCGAAGTCCTGCCCAACGTCGTGCCGCAGCTCATCGTGATCGCGACTCTGGAAGCCGCCAGCGCGATCCTGCTGGAAGCCTCGCTGTCCTTCCTGGGCCTGGGCGTGCAGCCGCCGCTGCCGTCCTGGGGATTGATGATCTCCGAGGCCAAGGCCTACATGTTCTTCTCGTTCTGGCTGATCGCCATACCCGGGTCGGCGCTGGCGCTGCTGATCTTCGCGATCAACCTGGCCGGCGACGGACTGCATCAACTCCTGACGCCTGAAGAGAGGGCCTGAGCATGAACGGCACCGATATCGTCCTGGACGTCCAGGGCCTGACCGTCGACATCGCCACGCCACGCGGGCCGCTGCACGCGGTGCGCGACGTGTCCTTCCAGGTCAAGCGCGGCGAAACGCTGTGCCTCGTGGGGGAATCAGGCTGCGGCAAGTCCATGACCTCGCTCGCCATCATGGGGCTCTTGCCCAAGGCCGCCCGGCGCAGCACGCGCCGGCTAGCCGTGCTGGGCGAGGATCTTTCGAAGGCACGCGGGCGGCGCGTCAACGCGCTGCGCGGCAGCAAGATGGCGATGATCTTCCAGGAGCCCATGACGGCGCTCAATCCCGCCTACGCCATCGGCGAACAGCTCACCGAGCACTACATCCACCACTGCAAGGCGAGCAGCCAGCAGGCGCGGGACCGCGCGGTGGAGCTGCTGGAAAAGGTCGGCATCGCCTCGGCTGGCCAGCGGCTGGGACAGTATCCGCATCAGTTGTCCGGCGGACTGCGCCAGCGCGTGATGATCGCGATGGCGCTTATGTGCGGCCCCGAACTGCTGATCGCCGACGAGCCGAGCACCGCGCTGGACGTCACGATCCAGGCGCAGATCCTGCGGCTGCTGGCCGACTTGCAGGCCGAACTGGGCATCGCCATGGTGCTGATCACGCACGATCTGGGCGTGGTCGCGCGCATCGCGCGGCAGGTAGCGGTGATGTATGCGGGTCAGATCGTCGAGGAAGGCCCCGTCGCCGACATCTTCGCCACGCCGCATCATCCCTACACACAAGGACTGCTGGGCTGTATCCCCGTGCCCGGCCGCACGGCGCCGGGCCAAGCGCTGGGCACCATTCCGGGCGTCGTGCCGTCCCTGGTCGGCGACTTGCGTGGCTGCGCCTTTGCCGACCGCTGCCGCTACGCGCAGGCGCAATGCCGGCAGGCCGTTCCCATCCACG
Organism: uncultured Achromobacter sp.; assembly: GCA_966111495.1. GTDB lineage: Bacteria > Pseudomonadota > Gammaproteobacteria > Burkholderiales > Burkholderiaceae_B > Achromobacter. The sequence goes on from CBHWAL010000014.1 coordinate 2,856, forward strand.
GCCAGGCCGCTGGCCAGCAATGGCGCTGCATCCTCAGCGCCGAAGGAGTCCCGGCATGAGCGCGCTGCTGCAAGCTGATGGCGTCAGCCGCCAATTCACGGTGCGCGCCGGCATGTTCCGCCCGCGAGCCACGCTGCACGCGGTCAATGGCGTGGACCTGGCGGTCGACCGGGGCGCGGTGCTGGGCATTGTGGGCGAGTCGGGCTGCGGCAAGTCCACGCTGGCGCGCATGCTGCTGGGCCTGACGCCGCCGACCGAAGGCGCCATCCGCCTCGACGGCCAGGACATCCGGCAGATGGACCGGCGCGCCCTCGCCCGGCGCGTGCAGCCCATCTTCCAGGACCCGTACTCGTCGCTGAATCCGCGCCGCTCCATCGCCTCGATCGTGTCGCTTCCGCTGGAGGTGCACGGCATTCCCAACCCCAAGATGCACAAGGCGATCGACATGCTGGAGCGCGTGGGTCTGCCGCCGCGGCTGGCGCACAACACGCCCGGGCAGCTATCCGGCGGCCAGCGCCAGCGCGTGGCCATTGCGCGCGCGCTGGTCATGCAGCCCGAGATCGTCATCTGCGACGAACCCACGTCCGCGCTGGACGTGTCGGTGCAGGCGCAGATCATGAACCTGCTGATGGACCTGCGGCGCGACTTCAACCTGACGTATGTGTTCATCAGCCACAACCTGGCGGTGGTCGAGCACATCGCCACCCACGTGGCCGTGATGTACCTGGGCCGCGTGGTGGAATCCGCGCCCACCGCCCGTCTCTTTCACGACCCGCGCCATCCCTACACGCAGGCGCTGCTGGCATCCGTGCTGACGCCCGAACCCGGGCTGGGCATTCCCGACATGGGGCTGGGCCTGTCGTTTCCCGACCCGCTGCACCCGCCGTCCGGCTGCCCGTTCCATCCGCGCTGCCAGCACGCAATGGCGCAATGCAAGACCGAACGGCCCGCGCTCGCCGTACGCGAACAGGCCATCGTCGCCTGCCACCTCTACCCGACCACGTCCCCCCTTCCCCTCGGAGCCACCCAGCCATGACCCGCGCACAAGCCATCGCCCAGGCGGAACACTGCTTTGATTCCGGCGCCTTCCGCGCGCTGTTGGCGCGCCGCCTGGCGCTACCCACGGAAAGCCAGAACCCCGAACGCGCCGCCGTCCTGGCGGATTACCTTGAGGCCGAGATCCGTCCGGCGTTCGAGGCGCTGGGCTTCACCTGCCGCATGCTGACGCATCCAAAGGCGCTGGCGCCGTTCCTGTACGCCGAGCGGATCGAAGACCCGGCCCTGCCCACCGTGCTGGGCTACGGCCACGGCGATGTCATCCGGGGGCTGGAACGGGAATGGAAGGAAGGCCTGTCGCCGTGGGCGCTGACCGAGGCCGAGGGCCGCTGGTACGGCCGCGGCATCGCCGACAACAAAGGCCAGCACACCATCAACATGGAGGCGCTGCGGCTGGTCCTGGAAACGCGCGGCAAGCTGGGCTTCAACGCCAAATACCTGATCGAGATGGGAGAGGAAACCGGCTCGATGGGCCTGCGCGAACTGTGCACCGAGCATCGCGACCTGCTCGCCGCCGACCTGCTGATTGCGTCGGACGGCCCGCGCCTGAGCGCCAACCGTCCCACCATCTTCCTGGGCGCGCGCGGCAGCCTGAACTTCGACCTGACGATCGAGGCGCGCGCCGGCGGACATCATTCCGGCAACTGGGGCGGACTGATCTCGAACCCCGGGCTGCAACTGGCCCACGCGATCGCCAGCATCGCCTCGCCCGTTGGCCAGATCCGCATCCCGGAATGGGTGCCGAAGGAACTGCCGCCGGCCGTGCGGCGCGCGCTGGCCGACTGCCAGGTGGACGGCGGCACGGACGGCCCCGAGATCGAACCCGATTGGGGCGAGCCCGGCTTGTCGCCCGCCGAACGCGTGTTCGGCTGGTGTTCCTTCGAGGTGCTGGCCTACAAAACCGGCAACCCCGACACCCCCGTCAACGCCATCCCGCCGCGTGCGTGGGCGCGTTGCCAGTTGCGCTTCGTGGTGGGCGTGGATCCGGACGATCTGATTCCCGCGCTGCGCCGTCACCTGGACAGCCACGGCTTTCCGATGGTGCAGATCTCGCTGACCCGCGAATCCATGTTCCGCGCGACCCGCATCGATCCCGACGACGCCTGGGTGCGCTGGGCCGTGGACTCGCTGGAACGCACCTCCGGCGAAAAGACCGCGCTGCTGCCCAATCTGGGCGGTTCGCTGCCCAACGACATCTTCACCGACGTGCTGGGCCTGCGCACGATCTGGGTGCCGCACTCGTACCCCGGCTGCTCGCAGCACGCGCCCAACGAGCACCTGCCGCCGGAACTGCTGCGGCAGGCACTCGGGTTGATGACCGGGCTGTACTGGGATCTGGGCGCGGGCGGCACGCCGGAGATCAGAAGTCCCAGATAACCGGCACCCAGCGGAACGCATCGCCGTCCACCGCCACGCGGCCCACCGATGGGAACGGCAGGTGCGCCGCCACGAGCAGGCCCTTGTTTTCGGCCAGCTCGTTGAAAAGGGCGAAGCGCACGCGGGCCGCTTCCTCGGGGTCGTGTTCAAACCCGTTGTGCCATTCGGGATGGTCGAAGGCCACCGGGAACACGGCATCGCCGGCAAACGTCAGGCGCTCACCGCCCGAGATCAGGTCGACGATACAGTGGCCGGGCGTGTGACCGCCGGTATGGCGCACGATGACGCCCGGCGCCACTTCGTGACGGTCCTCAAACACCCGGATCTGGTCACGATAGGTGTCGTAGAAGCTGGTCGCTGTCGACTTCAGCACCGCGGGCACCGGTTTGGGCATGACCGTCTGCGAAAAGTCCGGCGAGGTCCAGAACGCGACTTCAGTCGCATTGACGTGGATGCGCACGTCCTTGCGCAGGCGCTCCTTCACGCCGGGGACCAGCAGGCCGCCCACGTGGTCCATGTGCATGTGCGTGATGATGACGTCCGTCACGGACTCCAGCGGGATGCCCGCCGATTGCAGGCGCTGCGGAAACTGGCCCGCGCGCGGAAAGCCCGAGAACTGGCCGCCCAGCCCCGCGTCGATGAGGATGGTCTGGTCGCCGCTGCGCGCGACCATCACGTTCAGCGGCCAGTCGAAGGCGTCCGGCGGCATGAACATGTGGTCGAGCCAGATGGCCAGGTCGGCCGGGTCGGCGTTGGTGGCCATCGTCGAGGTGGGCAGCGGCAGCACGCCGTCGCTGACGACCAGCGCATCGATGTCGCCGATCTGGACGGCGTAGCGGGACGGCACCAGATCGATGGCCTGGTGGGTGACGGGGTCCAAAGTGTCTGCGGAAAACATGGCGAAATCTCCTTGATGGCCGGATAGGCCGGCCGTAACCCGGCGCGCTCGCGCCGGGAAATGATGCAACGAGGGAATGAAGCAACCGAGCGCGTCAGCCGCGCAGGAAAGCCAGCAGATCGGCGTTGATGCGGTCCTGCATGGTGGCCGTCAGGCCGTGGGGTGCGCCGGGGTAGTAGATCGCCTGCGCGTTTTTCACCAGGCGCACGGCCTTCTTGGCCGAGTCATGGATCGGCACGATCTGGTCGTCTTCGCCGTGCATGAACAGCGTGGGCACGTCGATTTTCTTCAGGTCTTCCGTGAAATCCGTCTCCGAGAACGCCTTGACGCACTCGTAGGCGTTCTTCTGGCCGCTCTGCATGCTCCACAGCCAGAACTGGTCCAGCTGCCCCTGCGACACCTTCGAACCCGGCCGATTGGCGCCGTAGAACGGCACGGCCAACTCCTTGTAGAACTGCGAACGGTCGCCCGCCACGCCATCGCGGATGCCGTCGAACACCGACATCGGCAGTCCTTCCGGATTGGCGGCCGACTTCAGCATCACCGGCGGCACCGCCCCGATCAGCACGGCGCGCGACACGCGCTTCGTGCCGTGACGGCCGATATAGCGCGCCACTTCGCCGCCGCCGGTGGAGTGCCCCACCATCGCGATGCTCTTTACGTCCAGCGCGTCGATCAGCTGCGCCAGATCGTCCGCGTAGGTATCCATGTCGTTGCCGCCCGATGGCTGCGACGAACGCCCATGGCCGCGGCGGTCATGCGCAATCACGCGAAAGCCGTTGCGCGCCAGGAAGTGCAGTTGCCCGTCCCACGCATCCGCATTGAGCGGCCAGCCGTGCGAGAACGTGACGACCGGGCCGGCGCCCCAGTCCTTGTAGTACAGCGTCGTGCCGTCCTTGGTGACGAAGGTGTTGCTGTCCATGGGAGTGCTCCGTTGGAGTTGGGGATTGCGCTGCGGGGCTGCCTGCGCGCCGATGGCAAAGGCGCTGCTCGCCAGCAGCGCGCTGCCGGCAAGCAGCGTGCGCCGGGCGGCGTTGTACGAGTCGTTCATGGGGATCCTCAAGGTCGGGAAGAGACAGTGAGGGCATCGTAGGTCTGCGCCCGCGAGCGCGGTAGACCCGGCGCGGGAAGCACGATGTTGTGCGATGCGCACCAATGCGGCCGCTGCCTTGCACAGGCGGCCCCGACCTAGGTGTCTGACACCGATCCGTAGGTGTCTGACACCCTACGAGCCAGCCGCCATGATGTAGCCGCCGCCCCCGGGGTGTCTGACACCGGCCAATAGAAACGCTATCAGGTCAACCCGGAAGCGAGCCCAGAATCCCGATACGCCACGGCGACCATCGCCGTCAGCACGAACGTCATGGCGACGCACGCCAGCGCGCCCAACACGCCCTGCAGCGCCTGCACGCCCACATAGTCATACATCAGCGCAAGCAGATCGTTGGTGGCATGCGCGCCCAGCACCAGCAACACAAGCAACCCCAGCATCAGCGGCCAACGCGGATATCGCATCGCGGCGCGCACCGCGCCAAAGCCATACGCGCCCGTGACCGCAACGCGCGGCAGGCAGAGTCCATAGACAGCCAGTCCATACAACACCGGCACCCACACCACCGCCAGCAACGCCATCAGCACGCCGTAGAACAGCGGTTCGTTGGCGCCGCCCATCAGCATGTACAGCACATACGGCAGATCGCCGGTGGCGCGCGCAAGCGCCATGACGCCAACAACCAGTCCGCCCAGCAGCACCAAATGCCGGGCTTCCGGGTTGCCGCCGCGTGCCGCGGCCGCATGCGCGGTCTCGCCAAGAAGAATGACCCGATGCCAGGCGTATGTGGTGCGCGCGAAAGCGATCAGGCAGACAAGCGCCAACGCGAGGATCAGCCAATCCAGAAGCCCGTACAGCCGGGACGTCGTCAGCGCGAACGGCAACGTCAGCGTGAACACGGTCAGTGACCATGGCGCGGCAGCCAGCATGGCGCGGCCGTGCTGCCTGATGGCGCCAACGGTTGCGGCTATGAGGCGACCTGCTCCGGGTTTGCTGGACACGAGACTCCCTTGCTCAGAAATGATGGTGCTCGTTTATACCGCACGCAGCGTGTTCACCCGATCCCATGCCGCGCATCTCGGTTACGCTTGCGGACCTTTTCTTTCTACCGAGTCTTCATGAAGTCGCTTCCCGTCGCCGTTGCTGCCTTTGCCGCCGCCCTGCTGCCCACGTTGGTCCACGCCGCATACACGCCCACCGAGATCGAACGGGCCGTGCTCGAATACGGCATACGCGAAGAGCATGACGCGCTACTCCGTGCCGACTGGCGCCTGCTGGGCCGGATGATGGACATATCGCGTGTGGACCCCGCAGACGTCTCGGATATGTACGCCAACGGTCCGACGGACAAGCTGCCGGCCGTGGTCGAAGAGCCCTTCGTGTTCAAGGCAACGATCGACGCGGCGGCGCTGAAGGCGGGCGCGGTCACGTTCGCCGGCACGCGCGGCGCCAGGGTCCGCGCCACGCTGCCCGCAAACGCCAAGCCCGCCGACGACCTGATGCTGACCTGCGCCAAGCTGGCCTTTGCCGATGGCGTCGCCACCTTCTCGCAGTGTCAGAACTGGACGCCCGTCGCCGAGAAGAGCGTTGCGGACTTTCGCGCCGACATCGCCGCATTCCTGCAAGGCAAGCCTGCGAAGAAGTACGTGGCCAAGTTTGTGATCGACTACTTCGTCGTGGCGAACGACATGCCCGCCAAGGCCGGTTGCCCCGACGACCGCCAGGCCTGCGACCAAGCGATCCGTGAGACCAACATGACGCGTGCCGGCTACGCGGCCGTGACGGAACGCCTGAACGCGGCGGGCGTGCAGACCGGGCGGTAAGCCCGTCAGGCCAATCCAGCGCGCCCGCCCTTGCGGGCGCGCTGGCAGCCGCCAACCAGGCGGCGCCCAGCGACACTATTCCCGAGGCGTTCAGCTGCGGCCGGGTTCCGTCCGCGCCGCAGCGGCATTGGCCTGGGTTTCGGCCTGTGTTTCGGCCTCCGCTTCGGCCTCGGCCCGTGCCTCCAGCTCATTGCCCAGCACCTCGGCCGAATCCTCGTTGCTGGATTCCGGCTTCAGGCGGCGGCGCGTATGGCCCGCGGCGCGCGCGCTGTCGCCCTCGTCTGCACGCTCGGCCTGCACATGCACATTGGCCGCAGGCGCGAAACCGCGCTTGTCCTGCCCGAAGTAAACCACCGTGTGCGGGTATGGCAGCTCGATGCCGGCGGCGTCGAAGTGCTTCTTGAGCAGGCGGTTGTAGCCGCGCTGCACCGCCCACTGCATGCCCGGCGTGGTCTTGATGAGGATGCGGATGGTCACGCCCTTGTCGTTGACCGCCGTGACACCCGCCACCGTCATGTCTTCCAGAATCTCCGGTCCAAGCACCGAATCGGTCATCAGCTCGGCAAACGCCGCGCGCAGATGCTCGATGGCGTCGTCCACGCTTTCGCGGTGCGCGATCGTGTATTCGCCCAGGTGGTACGAGAAGTCACGCATGTGGTTGGCCACCACGTCCACCGACGAGAACGGCACCAGATGGTAGCCGCCGTCCAGCGTGCGGATGCCGACCGAGCGGATGGTCATCTTCTCGACCGTGCCGAAGACACCCGCCACCTGCACGACATCGTTCTCGTTCATCCCGTTCTCAAGCTGGATGAAGACCCCGGTGATGATGTCCTGCACCAGCTTCTGCGCGCCAAAGCCGATGGCCAAACCGACCACGCCGGCGCCCGCGATCAGCGGACCGACGTCGATGCCGATCTGCGACAGCAGCACCATCAGCGTCATCGTCACGATGACGATCAGCGCGGCATTGCGGAACAGCGCCAGCAGCGTGCGCTCGCGCGCGCTGGGCATGCCTCGTTCTTCGCTCTGGCTCAGCCGGTGTTCGATGATGCTGGCGATCACGGTCCAGGCCAGCATCGCGATCATCAGCACGATGACGATGTTCAGCACCACCTTGATTGCGGCGGCGCCAGCGTCCGACGCCAGCCAGCGAGACAGGTCAAACGCCCGCCACGCGTCCAGGATCAGCAGCACGATGACGATGCGGATGATCCAGCCCACCACCTTCAACGCGGCCGGCACGTAGGCGTTGACGCGCGCCTCCAGCAGCGGCAGGCGCCGCCGCAGGTCGTCCGACAGACGGATCGGCTTGGCCAGCACCGCGTTCAACAGCAGGATCAGCAGGCTGCCCACGCCGATGACCAGCAGCGTCTGCGCCGTGGCGCGGGCCATGAACGGCAACGCATCGGTCGGGTCGACCTGGCTGACCACCAGCAGGATCGTGAAGTAGACGATGCCCAGCACGTGCCAGATGCGCGACAGCAGCCGCAGCCGCGATCCCATGAACGTGGCCGCGCCCGCGGCCCGGCGGTCCAGGCGTTCGCGCACGGCCTGCCGGTTATGCCAGATGACGCGCACGGCGTAGATGTACACCGCGAGCATGATGAGCATCGTGGCCAGCCGCCCCAGCGCGGGCGACAGCGCCGCGGCCATCACGGGCCCGACCACCAGCGTGCCGTACCCGGCCGCCGCCACGATGCGCACCAGCCACGCGTTCCAGTATTTGGCCAGCTCGTCCGACATCGGCAACAGGCGCAGATGCGGATGGCGCACGGCGAACACCGTGCGGATCAGCACCTTCACGATCTCCACCGCCACGAAGGCCTGCAGGAACAGCGAGGCCAGCCCGTCCAGCGTGCCGCGCCCCGGCGTGCTCCACAACGCCGCCGCGCCGCCCGCCATGGCGGCCAGCAATACAACCGCGACGTCGATCGCCAGCGCGCCCACGATGGCCCCGGCGCGGCGCGTCAGCACCTTCATGGACGCGGGCTTGCCGCGGGCGGGCACCGTAACGGGCGCCGTACCGGTTTCGCAACCGTGCTCGGCGACCCAACGGTCGATCCGCGTGTAGATGCGCATGGCGATCATGCGAAGCAGGATAAAAGCGATGATGGTCGCTGCGGCGGCCAGGGCCAGCGGCAGCAAGGCGCTGCGTGCCGCGCCGCTGTCCATGCGCAGGTTCTGGCCCGAGGCCAGCGCGCGCATGTCGTCAACGCCCTGCCCCATATCGGCCGCAACCCCGGTCAGGAACCGCTGAACCCCATTGGCCATGCGCTCCTGCAACGTCGGCTCGGCCGGCGTGGCGGGCGTCTGCTTCGCCGCTGTGGTTTTGGATGGCGGGGCGCCTGCGGCGGCCGGTTTGTCTCCCCCCGCCTGCGCACGAAGCTGATCGATCAGGGCTTGGCGTGCTTGGGGATTGTCCAGCAAATCGGCCAGCGCAGCGGGCGTCAGCGCCGACGGTGCGGCGGCGGGTTCGGCCGCTGCCGCCGGGGTCAGCAGCGGAAACGCGGCCATGGCCGGGGCGTGCCACAGGAACGATAAACAACTCAGCATCGCCGCCAGCAGCCAGGCCGCCAGCCAGGGCCTTTCCCGTCTGCGCCGCCAGGAAACGGCGGCATGGTGGCAGGATGGAAGGGATTGGGATGCTGTCGTTGCGGATCGAACCACTAATAAATCTCCTGTGCGATCAGGGCATGGACGCCGGAAAAAAAAGGAGCCGGCGACCGGGGTCGCGGCTTGGGCGATGGCCACATGATAAAGCCCATCGTCTGTCCCCTTTAGAAGAGGCCTGGCCTTATCGCTGGAAGCAATAAACAAGCGGCGATTAATTCGTTGGTCCGGGCGGCCTAAGTGATTAGAGTCCAACGCCGCCATGCCCGCGCCGCATTCCGAGAGGCGCGCGCCCAACCACGAGTCCGTTTCATGACCACCCGATTCCAAGCTGCACGCCGCAACACCCTGCTCGCCCTTGCGCTGGCCGTCGCCGGCATGGGCGCCGCACAGGCCGACCAACGCGTCATCCGCATCGTCGTGCCCTACGGCACCGGCGCGGTCCAGGACACCATCGCGCGCGCGATCGGCGACGAACTGGGCCGCGCGCTGGACGCCTCCATCGTGATCGAAAACCGCGCCGGCGCCGGCGGCACCGTGGGCACCGCCCAGGTCGCCCGCGCCAAGCCCGACGGCAATACCCTGGTGCTCGCCGCCGCCAGCCACAACATCGCCGGGTATCTCTATAAGACCCTGAGCTATGACCCCTACAAGGACTTCACGGGCGTCGCCTACATCGGCAACACCGGCTACATCATCCTCGCGTCGGCCTCACTGAACGCCAAGAACACGGCCGAATTCATCCAGGCGGTCAAGGCCAAGCCCGGCGCCTACGACTACGCGTCGGCCGGCAACGGCAGCGCCTCGCACCTGGGCATGGCATCGTTCCTGACCGCCGCCGGCGCGCAGATGCAGCACATCCCCATGAAGTCCACCGGCGACGCCGTGACCGAACTGCTGGCCGGCCGCGTCCAGGCCGTCACCGCCGCCACCATCGGCGTGACCGCCTATCGCAACGACCCGCGCGTCACATTCCTGGCTTACACCGGCAAGACGCGTTCACGCTTCGCACCCGACCTGCCCACCGTCGCCGAAAGCGGCCTGCCCGGCTACGCCTTCGACTCCTGGCTCGGCCTGCTGGCCCCGGCCGGCATCTCCGCTGCGGACCGCGACCACATCAACGCGGCGGTCAATAAGGTGCTGGCCGATCCCAAGGTGCAGTCGCGTTTGGCTTCACTGGGCGTCGAAGCCGAAGCGAAGTCGGCGGCGCAGTTTCAGGATTTGCTGAAAGCGGATTATGAAGCGGCCGGGAAGGTGGTGGCGGCTTCTGGGGCGCGCGTGGAGTAAAGGCGCGATTGCGCAAGGCGGGACACCTACCGCCGGCGCATCCCATCCAGCAGCAGATCCGTAATGAATTCCGCCACCGCCTGCTGCCTGGCCGCGTCGGGCATCTGGCGCGTGAAACGTTCGATGATGGCTATGAGCGACTGGCCGAACCATTCGGGCGATATTTCCGGACGGAAAAGTCCCGCTTGCTGCTCCGACCTGACGTTCTCCGCGATCAGGATGACCAGTTCATCCTTGAGCGCTTCGGCCGCCTCGGCCTGGAAAAATCCGATGCGCGTGAGATTTGGGTCTTCCTGCAGAATGGCGAGCAGCGTCCCGATGCCCTGCCGGATGCGGTTGACCAGGGCTTCGCCCTGCAGGTGACCGGGAAGCCGTGCCTCGCTGATCGCTTCGCGCAACCGCTGGGCAAACAGCCCCACCAGCTCGTCGTAGGCCGCTTGCTTGCTGGTGAAGTATTGATAGAACACCGGCTGGGTCACGCCGGCGCGGGCGACGATGTCGCTGACCCGGGTGTGCTGGAAACCGCGTTCGGCGAACTCGGCCGCGGCGACGGCCAAAAGCTGCAGGCGCGTGCGTTCGCCCTTGGTAAGACGCTTGTCCTGCGATGCAGAATTGGGTAGTGCCGTGATCATCGCGAAAAAATACTACCGATCCCCTGATTCCGCCACTGGCCGCTAGATAAATTTGCGGCACGCTTGGCCGTTCGTTGCACTGCGTTTCGTCCGTCCCCGTCTGAAATCAGTTGAAATTCCCGTAGCGTCTGGGGACATTCTTCTCGTGTCGGCCGAGCAGTACATTACCCCTATCGCCCGGCCTGATGGCAGTGTGCCGACGCCGGGCGGCCGAGGAGCAAGATCATGAAGCGGTTTATTGGCCGGGTGACGATGGCGGCGTTGGTGCTGGCGGTTGCCAGCGCCCCCGCGATGGCGGGCGGACGCGGCGGATATTGGGGCGGTTATGGCGGCGGTCATCATCATTACCGCGGCAGCTCGAACGGCTGGTGGGTCGGCGGTGCGGTTGCGCTGACGTCGGTGGGGCTGATTGCAGCCAGTTCAAGGCCCGGCTACGTTCAGACCGGCGTGTACTCGTCCGGGGTGGGCTATACCAGTCCTCCCCTTTACGCCGCGCCCGTGGCCATGCCGGTATATGGCACGACGGTCTACCAGGCAGCGCCGGTGTATAACGCCCCCGTTTACCAGGCGCCGCCGGTGTACAACGCGCCCGTCTATCAGGCGCCGCCGGTCGCCTATCCCGTACCAGTGCCCGTCCCGGCCTACCCGCCCGTCGTGTACGCACCTGCGCCCCAGGCTGAAATCGCGCTGGCCGATGCCTCGTACGAATGCCGGCGCTGGGCCATGAACGAAAGCGGCCATGATCCGTCCAACATCACCCCATGGACGACGAAGGTCATGATCGATTCCTACAACCGCGCGCGGGATTCGTGCATGGAAAGCCGCGGGTACCGCGGATACCGCGCCTACTGACGCGACGGTCCGGGCATACCGGATACTGTCTTGCGGCGGCGCAGCGGCGGCTGTCCTATCAGCGCCGCCAGCCGCGCCACGCAAACAGCAGGCCGGCGGCCAGCAACGCCCCGGCCGGCAGGACCCAGACGAATCCCGAATCCGTGTAGACCACCTGCTCCACGGGATCGTAGTAGCGGCCAAGCTCGTTGAATTCCCAGCGCAGATATTGCGCGTACCAGGCGTAGAAGAAGACGGCGGAAAGCGCCAGGCTGACCAACGCGGCGGCCCGGGCAAGCGCTTGGCTGCGGCCAGCATGCGCCAAGGTCTTCCAGGCCAGATAGCCGCCACCGGCCACCGCCACCAGCACCATCCAGTCTCCCACCTCAGCGAGCATCATCGGCCTCCAACTGCGCCAGAAACGCCCCGGCTTCTGCCCATTGGTGTTCGCTGAACACGTGCAGGCCCGCCCCGCGCAGCAATTCTGCGGTGACGCCCACGCCGGGCTGGCGGCGGCCCGCAAAATGACCGTCGTAGACGTAGCCGCTGCCGCAAGACGGACTGCCCTCTTTCAGCACGGCGATGCGAATGCCATGTGTCTGCGCAGCGGCCAGCGCCTGGCGCGCGCCGTGCACGAAGGGCGTCGTCACGTCGTCGCCTGTCACCGCCACCACGCGCGCGTTGCCGGCCAGCACCGAGGCCGCGCTTCTGCCCGGCTCGATCTCCGCCGGCGGTCTTGGGATCGGCATGCCGCCCGCCACCTCCGGACAGACCGCCACCACACGTCCCTCCCGCAGCCAGCGAGCCAGGACGGCATCGTTATGCGTCACGCCGCGTCCGTCGTATCGCACGGGGTTGCCCAAAAGGCAGGAGCTGATCAGAACATGGTGCATGGGACGGAGGGATCGGGGGCCGGCGGCGGACTGGGCAATCCGCGCCCTCAAGCCGAGTCGGTCTTCTTCGCGGTTTTGCGCGGCGCCGTCTTGCGGGCCGCTGTTTTGCGCGCCGGCTTTGCGGCCGTGCCGGTCTCGGCGGCGGGCTCCGCGTGGGCGGACGCGCTTTCCGGCTTGGCCGGCGCCTTGGGCGTGGTCTTGCGGGCGCCACGGGCCGGTTTGGCGCCGGACTTGTTGGAAGCCGCGTCGGGAGCAACTGCGGGAGCGGCTTCGGCAACGGCTTCAGAAGCCGCTTCAGACCGGCGCGGCGCGCCGGCGAAGGGGTCTGGCGCCTCGCCGCGGCGCTCGCGCTCGGCCTTCGCCGGCGGCGCCACGAACGTCCAATCGGCGACATTCACGACGGGTGGCGGGCCAGAAACCAGGGCCGACTGCGGCGGAGGGGGAACCGGGCGCGTGAACGCGGGCGGCGCCACGTCGTCACGCTTGCTAGCCGGCGCTTGTCGATCAGACGACGTCTGGCGCCCGGACGATTCCTGCGGTTCAGCCGAAGCCTTCCCTTCGGACGGCCCCTGTCCCTCGACCGGCGCACGCGGCTGAACGGCATCTTCACCCGATCCGGCATTTCCGGACTGCCGGGCATCATCACCCATTCTTGACCCGCGCCCCCGGCGGCCCGAGCGTCCCTGCCGGCCGTTATCCACCTGCCTGGCGCCGCGCGACGGCGGCGAGCCGTCGGCAGAATCCTCGCCAGCAATCGGACTCGGCGCCTGCGACACATCCACCACCGTGCCGCGTTCCGTCTGCTGCGGCGCGTCGGGCTGTTTCCAGGCATCCGCAACCTCGGCGGAACCCTCCGGCGCAGTCAAGGTCTCTTCTCGCTCCGTTTCTCGGTCCGAACCCTCGCCGTGCGAGCCAGCCGTCCGGCCGCCCGCCGTCTTGCGGCCGCCGCGCGATTTGCGGCTGTTCCGGCCGCCAGCGCTCGGCGCCTCGGGGGCATCGGCCGCCCCATCAGCCGCCGACGCGCCATTCGCATCGCCAGACGGCTCCGAGGACGCATCGTCCGAGCCATCCCGGTACACATACGTGCCGGACTTTTCTTCGCGGCCGACCTCAAGAAACCCCCGCGACTGCGCTTCTTCCAGCAGATTGCCGAACGCACGGAAGCCGTAGTAGGACTCGTTGAAATCGGGCTTGCGGCGCTTCAGGGCGTCTTTCAGGGCCGATGCCCAGATCTTGCCGCTGTCGCCGCGTTCGGCCATCAGCGCCTCGAAGGTCTCGACGACCATCTCGACCGCGCGCGTCTTGCGCGCGTCCTGCTCTTCCTTGCGGCGGCGCTCTTCGTCGGGCGAACGGCGCTGGGCGGTGGCGCCACGGTTGTCGCGGCGCGCCTCGGCGGTGCGCTGGCCTTCGCGGGCCAGGTCGTCATAAAAGATGAATTCGTCGCAGTTGGCGATCAGCAGGTCCGATGTGGACTGCTTGACGCCCACGCCGATGACCTTCTTGTTGTTCTCGCGCAGCTTGGACACGAGCGGCGAAAAGTCGGAGTCGCCGCTGATGATGACGAAGGTGTTGACGTGGGACTTGGTGTAGCAGAAGTCCAGCGCGTCCACGACCAGGCGGATGTCCGCCGAGTTCTTGCCCGACTGGCGCACGTGCGGGATTTCGATCAGTTCGAAATTCGCCTCGTGCATGGGCGCCTTGAATTCCTTGTACCGCTCCCAGTCGCAATAGGCCTTCTTGACCACGATGCTGCCCTTGAGCAGCAGGCGCTCGAGCACGGGCCGGATGTCGAACTTCTGGAATTTGGTGTCGCGCACGCCCAGCGCCACGTTCTCGAAGTCGCAGAAAAGCGCCATGCTGACGTTTTCGTTGGGGTTGTTCATGTTCTCTCCAATGCCGCGGTCGGAGGGCCAAACCAGGCCCGACACCGCCAGAATTCGCCCATGATATACATTTCCGCTTGGTCTCCCCCTTCATCCGCCCCGAGCCGCCATGCCCGACGCCCTGCCGCCGCCCGAACTTGTCACCGCTAGCCTGGTGCTGCGCCCCCTGTCCCTGGACGATGCCGACGCCATCCAGCGCACGTTTGCCCAATGGGAAGTCGTGCGCTTTCTGGCAGACAAGGTGCCCTGGCCGTACCCGGCCGATGGCGCGCGCCAGTTCCTGCAAAACGCCGCCCTGCCCGCCATGCGCCGCGGGACGCAATGGCATTGGTCAGTGCGCACGCGCGCGCAGCCTGACCAGCTGATCGGCGTCGTCAGCCTGATGGACGACGAGCCCGGCAACAACCGGGGTTTCTGGCTGGATCCCGCGCATCAAGGACTGGGTTACATGACCGAGGCCAGCGCGGCCGTCACGGCGTATTGGTTCGACGTGCTGGGCAAACCCGTGCTGCGCGCGCCCAAGGCGGTCGCGAACACCGCCTCGCGGCGGATTTCGGAAAGCAGCGGCATGCGGCTGGTGGGTACCGAGGAACGCGGCTTCGTCAGCGGCCGGTATCCCGCCGAAATCTGGGAGATCACCCGCGAGGAATGGCTGGCGCAGCAGGCCGCCGCGCGGCAACCCTAGACCGTCCCCGATTTGCGCCGGTGTATCGTTGGCGCGACGCCCGCCTGACCAGCAGATTAAGCCAGCGCTTACCGCCTATTTCGCCCCGCTTTCCGGCGAATTGACCGGGGCTTGCGCTGGCTAGAATTCCCGACAATCCGGCATTCCGCGCGTGGGATGCCATGTTCTCGGGCAAGATCCATGAATCCGTCTACCGTCATCGGCGCCGTTGTCGGCCTGCTCACCCTGATCATCGTGGTGGCGCTGTCCGCCAACGATGCCAGCCTGTACTTCAACCTGCCGGGCCTGGCGATCGTGCTGGGCGGCACCTGCGCCGCACTGTTCATTGCGTACCCGTTGCAGGAAGTGGTGCGCGTGTTCAAGCTGGTTCGCACCGTGTTCCGCAACGACCAGCATGACCAGCAGCGCGACATCGAGGAACTGGTGTCGATGGCGCAGCTCTGGATGAACGCCGACGTCCACAAGGTCGAACACGAGCTCAAGAAGGTCTCGAACCCGTTCCTGCGCACGGGCGTACAGCTCATCATCGACAATACGCCCGAAGATCAGATCATCGAACTGCTTAAGTGGCGCGTGGCCCGTCTGCGCGCCCGCGAGCAGGCCGAAGCCCAGATGTTCCGCGTCATGGCCACCTTCGCGCCCGCCTTCGGGATGCTGGGCACGCTGGTCGGCCTGATCAACCTGATGGCCGTCCTGGGCGACGGCAGCATGCAGACCATCGGCCAGCAACTGGCCATCGGCCTGATGACCACGTTCTACGGCATCCTGCTGGCCAACCTGGTCTGCAAGCCGATCGCGCTGAAGCTGGAACGCCGCACGGCGCGCCGCGTCGAGTCCATGAACATGGTGCTGCAGGGCATCTCGATGATGTGCGAGAAGCGCGGCCCGGCCATGGTGCGCGAGACCCTGAATTCCTTCGTCATGCACGTCGAAGACGAAATCTATGACGGCGGTGCCGACGCCAAGCCCACGACCAAGACCAAGACGGAAGGCCAGGTCAAGCCCGGTGCAACCGCCCCCGCAGCCGCCCCCGTGTCCATCGCCCGCCCCGCTGCCGCGCGTCAATGAGCCTGATTTCCCCTTCCCTTGCGCAGCGGATCGAGCAGGCCCGCCAAGCGCAGCTACGCGCGCAGAAAACCGCCGCCGCGAGCGGCTGGCGGCCCAGCGATAGCGACCGCCAGGACCGCTATGCGCGCTGGCACGTCGAGGACGCCGTTGAACAGGATTCCGAGAACTGGCTGCTGAGCTACCTGGACCTCATCACGCTGCTGCTCGCGATGCTGGTCGTGATGCTGGCCGTCACCATGCACGGCGGCGCCACCGGCAAATCCGAGCAGCCCGTCGAACTGGTCGGCACGCTGGGCGCCAGCGGCCTGCCCAAGTACGACGGCGAGT
>CBHWAL010000015.1:0-19228 GCA_966111495.1 uncultured Achromobacter sp.
GGATCAAACCCAGGGTCCGGCCGCAGCGCCGTATTCAAAATGAACATCGCAGTGACGAGCGTGGTGCTGACTACCGCCAACGTCCCGACCCAGCCATTGCCATGGCCGGTCAGGCGCGCCTTCGGCCGGGCCGCAACCTCGCGCGCAGCCAACGCCATCATCACCGCCAACACCAGCGCCGTCAGCCACGGCGCGGCATGGGCAAACACGATGCGCAGGATCTGGCCGATCAGCAGTAATTGCACCACCGTGCGCACCGCCGCCCACAACACCTGCCGTTGCAGGTGCAGACGCAGCGCGAAGGAAATGCCGGCGCTCAGCAGCACCAGCAGCGACGCGATCACCAGATCCAGCGCGTGCAGCTTGATCACGTCCATAGCGGCTCCATGTGACCTTGCGCCATCCGCCAACGCCGGCGCGCCAGCCGCTCGGCCTGCTCAGCGCTGTGCGTAACGAGCAGAATGCCCGCCCCGGCCGCCAGAACGCGCGACAGTTCCGCCTCGACCAGCGCCGTCGCCCCCTGATCCAGCGCGGCGGTGGGTTCATCCAGCAGCAGCACGCGCGGGTTCTGCAACAGCGCCCGCACCAGACCCATGCGCTGACGCTCGCCCGTGGACAGCTCATGAACCAGCGCGTCCAACTTGGCTTCCGCCAGCCCAAGACGCCCCATGATGGTGATCGCGCCAGAGCGATCTGCGAAGTGCGCGGACACGTGGTCGTCCCACCACCCCGCCTCGGCCTGGCAGTACACCACCAGACGCCGCCACTCGAAACCGCGCATCGCCGAACGGCGACGCCCATCGAGCTCTGCTTCGCCATGCCCCGGGTCCAGATCCGCAATCTGGCGCAGCAGCAGCGACTTGCCGGATCCCGACGCGCCGACCACAGCCGCGCACTCGCCCGCGGCCAGATCCAGGCTCACGGGCGCCAGACGCTCGCTGTACAGGCCTCGAAGCCTGAGCAACGGCGGTGCGTCAGAGACAGCTTGAAGGGAAACCGGCGCGGATTGCATGGGTAGGCATCATATAGAAAAGCCCGCGGCAAGGCGGGCTTCACTGTATTTGGCGGCGGCTCGGATCAGAGCATATGCGCCAAAAACTCACGGCTGCGGGCATGCTGGGGCGCAGCAAAAAACTCGGCCGAAGGCGCTTCCTCGACGATGCGTCCGTCGTCCATGAAGATGACCCGGTGCGCCACTTCACGCGCAAACCCCATTTCGTGCGTCACGACCAGCATCGTCATGCGCTCGTCGGCCAGTTGCTTCATGGTGCGCAGCACTTCGCCCGTCAGCTCAGGGTCCAGCGCCGACGTCGGCTCGTCAAACAGCATGATGTCCGGCTCCATCGCCAACGCGCGCGCAATGGCCACACGCTGCTTCTGGCCGCCGGACAGGCGCGTCGGGTAGTTGTCCCGCTTGTTCGACAGACCCACCTTGCGCAGCAGTTCTTCGGCCTTGGGCACGATCTCGGCGCGCGACATGCCCTTCACGGTGATCGGGGCCTCGATGATGTTCTGCAGCACCGTCATGTGCGGGAACAGGTTGAACGACTGAAACACCATGCCCATCTTGCGGCAGATGCGCCGCACGTCGCCGTCGCTGGCGTACTGGCTGCGACCACCCGCCACGGCGGCGGCCATCGTCTCGCCTTCGATCTCGATGCTGCCTTCGTCGATGGTCTCAAGATGATTCAGGCAGCGCAGAAACGTGCTCTTGCCCGAGCCCGACGGGCCGATCACCGCGACCACCTCGCCCTGCTCCAGGGTCAGCGACACATCGTCCAGCACGCGATTCGCGCCGAACGATTTGACGATGTGGCGGGCTTCGATCATCACCGGACGCGCGCTGAGTCCGGCCGGAGAATTACTGGTCATATTTTGCATAGCGCTTTTCCATGTGCTGGAAGAACCACGTCAGGAGCAGCGTCATCAACAGGTAGAAGGCGGCGGCGACGAGGAACGGCGTGGTCGTGAAATCGCGCTGCACGATGCCCCGCGCGGTGCGCAGGATGTCGTTGAGCGCCAGCACGTAAATCAGCGAGGTGTCCTTGACCAGCGTGATGGTCTCGTTGCTCATGGGCGGCAGCACGCGCTGCACCATCTGCGGCAGCACGATGCGGCGCAGCGTCTGCAGGTACGTCATGCCCAGCACCTTGCTGCCCTCGTACTGCCCCCGATCCACCGACTGGATGCCCGCCCGGAAGATCTCGGCAAAATACGCCGCGTAATTCAGCGCAAACGCCACCACTGCCGCGGGAAAATCCGGCAGCCGGATGCCGATCACCGGCACGAACGGCAGCGCGAAGTAGATGAACAGCATCTGGAGCATCAACGGCGTGCCGCGCATCAGCCAGATGTAGCCATTGACCGCGCGGCTAAGCAGCGGCCACTTCGAGATGCGCGCCAAGGCCAGCACCAGCCCCAACGGCACGGCCAGCGCCAGCGTGATGAAAAACAGCGTCAAGGTCACTTTCGCGCCTTCCGCCAAGGGCCCCAGAAGGGAGAGTACGTAGTCCATGCAGTGGGTTCGCGCCGCGAGGGCAAGAGAGAATCATGGGCAAGCCCTCCTGGCCTTGCGGCACCGCGGCGGGCTGCGAACTGCAACG
This sequence comes from uncultured Achromobacter sp., assembly GCA_966111495.1. Lineage (GTDB taxonomy): Bacteria > Pseudomonadota > Gammaproteobacteria > Burkholderiales > Burkholderiaceae_B > Achromobacter. The sequence goes on from CBHWAL010000015.1 coordinate 2,604, forward strand.
GCAAAGGCGCCGCGGCCGGCTAGGCCGCAGGCGCCTTCGCGCTTACTTGATGATGTTGGCGCCGAACCACTGAGTGGCGATACGGCCGGCGGTGCCGTCTTGCTTCATCGAATCCAGCGTCTTGTCCAGCTTGGCCAGCAGCTCGGTGTCGTCCTTGCGCACGCCAACGCCGTAGTCTTCCGTGCCGAAGTTCTCATCCAGCACACGGTACTCGCCCGCACGCTTGCTGATCAGGTAACGGCCCACGACTTCGTCCACCACGATGGCGTCCAGACGCCCAGCGGCCAGATCCATCAGCGCCGTGACGTTGTCGCCGAACTTCTTCACTTCCTTGATCTGTGCGGCAACCGGGTCCTTGGCAATGGCGTCGGTAGCGCTGCTGCCGTCCTGCGCACCGATAACCTTGCCAGCCAGGTCATTCTTGACCTTCACCGGCGACGTGTTGCCCACGATGATGATCTGGTGGTTGGCCATGTAGGGCGCGGTGAAGCTGATGTTCTTCTTGCGCTCTTCGGTAATGGTCAGACCGTTCCACAGCACATCGACGCGCTTGCCGTTCAATTCGGCTTCCTTGGCGCTCCAGTCGATCGGCTTGAATTCCACTTCGATGCCCAGACGCTTGCTGGCTTCCTTGGCCATGTCGATGTCAAAACCGACGATCTGGTTGCTGGCGTCGCGGAATCCCATGGGCGGGAAATTGTCGTCCAGGCCAACGACGACCTTCTTCGGCGTGGCCGGCGCTTGGGCGCCAGCGGCAGGCGCATTGTCGCTGGGACCGCAGGCCGTAAGCAGAGCGGTGGCGGACACAAGAAGTACAGCAGTCAGTTTTTTCATCGTTGTGAGGGCGCGAGGCGCAGGTGTGAAGATAGCCGGGAAAGCGGGTGGTATGCCGCGAGGCGGTATTTTAGCGTTCTTGGGAGGAAGTGCTGGCGGGGCTGAGTTCCCAAGCCGTCCCGCTACCGGATGTGAGCGCCGTGGCGAATGCAGACGACCTGCCTCCATCGGTGGAACGTCGAGAGTCTCCAGGCGTTCCGTGGGTTTCGACGTCCCAAGTGCAGGCCACCTTCGACTTCGTATCCAAAACGGAAATCAACCAATGCCGGCTTTCGGCCAGGAACTGCCGGTGGCTGCGACTAAAAGCGGACGTTCAACGTCTGAATTCAGCGGCGCCGCTCGGCGTCCGCAGGAATGATGGGTTAGGCGTGAGCGTGCGAAGACTCATGGCTCAAAAATTTGAATGGTCTGCGAATGAGCAAGCGCTTCATCAATGAACAGTCGGAGCGCTACCGCAGCAACGTCTTTGTTCACCAGATGGTCAACAAAATAGAACCCATCGGGTTCAATCGCATAGTTATAAATCTCTGTCATCTGTCCGCGCGCGATGGGGCTTGGCAGCTTCCTAAACAGTGCGCTCGGGTTAAAGTTTCCAGGCACGTTGAACTTGATTCTGTACTCGATTCCCATATATCTGGTGGTCGCGGTCTAAAACTGGCACGGAAAAAAGATGCCGGAAGGGACTTGCAGCTTGGCCCTGCAGCAGATTTACTGGATACAAACACAGTGCTAAAAAAGCTGCCGCCTCTCCTGTGTTACGCGCCACACAGTCGTTGAATCATATCCGCGAACGAATCTGTAACAAGCGCTATTGCTACATAGAGCAGGCCTATGTGCAATGAATCCGCCTGTTTATGAAATAGCACGGTTTGCGGCATAGCGAGATTTGCGGTTGCAGTAAATCGAGGTTTTCAGGCTGCCGAAAGTTTCTCGCAATTCACAGCAATAATGAACTCGCAGGAATGGCAGGAGCAAAATCTTTTGAGCCAGGGCGTCGCGTTCCTTAAAGAGCGAAGCGTTGCGCGCGGCCCCAGCCAATTCTTCGGATTTGCGCCCCATCCGGACGCCCCGGCTCCAGAGGCGCAACGGGCACCCATCCCGCAACCGAAAAGCGCCTGGTGGAAGTGGGGCAAGCGCTGAACGCACAATTGCTCCGGAACCAGCGCTGGCTCGACGTCTTGCGAATGTCTGCCTCGGGTCGGGCAGCGGTACGGCTAGGTCACGCTGCATCAGCAGCCCGCCCTTCACTGCGGCTCGGGCCACAATTCAACAAAATGCGGGCAATGATCACTCGGTTGAGCTTGAAACGGATTCCCTTTAGAAAACGCGGTAGATCCATCGATCGTGATGGCATGAGCCTGGAGCAAGCCAAGTTGAACTCGTTTCGACAACGAGTCGCTAATGATGATGTGATCTAGCGCTTCGTGGCCGTTGGGGCACAGTTTCACATTACGGCCTTGCTCGTCTTGCTTCTTCGGCGCGTGGGCGATCCAGAGCTTGCTACCCACCGGGTCGTCGTCATTTAGCTCGGGGAATAGCTGGTTCACCTTTGGGTTCGGACGAGCACCCGTGTTGGGTAAGTGCCTCTTCTCAAAAGTAAGTTTCCGATTGAAGTCCCCGATCAGCACGAAGTCTTGCCCAACCCGGTCGTCGACCCACTTCTCTAATACGTGCACTTGTTCCTCCAGAGCGGGGCAGGCCTCCTTTTGAGATACCGTCTTAGGCTCACTGATGGGGGTGCCCTGCCACGAGCAACTCGACTTGAGATGAACGACCATGAACGTGACCGGTTCTCCTTGCCAGCGCTCCGTGAATGTCAGCCCGGGACGCAACGGCCGAGTGCCAATGTTTGAAAGTGCGTTTTCCAGGCCCCAGTCGCCAGGTTGATGGGTATCAACCCGCCAAGCCACACCGACATGTTGCGGAATATCCGGCGCGGCGGCGTCGTCTGCCGAGGTCCGAGCAGCCCAGCCCGGCGGAATAATTTCCCGCAGGGCCTGGGTATTGAAGACCTCTTGGAAGGCAATGAGTGTGACGCCTTCTTCTGACAGACGAGATAGCATGGCGCGCAAAGACTTCCGCTTTTCCTCGTAGTCTGCCCACTCAACAAGATCCTTGCTCTCTCGACAGCCCTTATCCTGGATAAGCGGCCGTTGGTAAATTTCAGCAGGCGTGAGCGCGGAACATTTCTCTTGTACTGGATATTTCAATCCATTGTGAACATTGCAGTATGGAAGGCGCTCAAGTTCCTTCGCCTGCTCCAGGCTGGCCTTGCTGGCGTCCCATCCGACCGCGGAGCAGGCAGCTACCCATTTGTCATGGGCACTCTTTTCCCAGAGCCAGGCAACGTTGAAGGTGGCAAGCTTTAACGGAGCAGCCCCCTGTGCGGACGCGGCTGCTTCAACAAGCAAGCAGGCAATTCCTGCCACTAAAGTGGATCTCCGCATTGACTCCTCCCCGACGCAAGACAGAAGATCTGCGTTTTTGGTTGCCTGCATTCACTGGTGAATTGACGACAGGTTAAGGAACCCAGTTCAGTCTGCTTCGTCCGCGCCACTCGACAGTTGGCGCTGACCAAGGGCCTGAGGATCCTCACCCTTGAAAGACTTTTTCACTCCGCTACCAGTCACCCACATCAGAAACCCCAGGAGCAGCTGGGATATTCCGTACAGCAGCAACTCGACGTAAAGCACCCAACCTTTAGGCAAGTTGATAGTGTTCTTCATCGTTATGTAACCGCCAATCGAAAGCACGCCGAGAACGAAGAGTGCCATCGCGAACCGTCTTCCCTTTCTTTTGCTGAGCATCCGCTCCAGGATTGAGACTTTTATATCAGAGGCGACGATTACGAACTGGCCGAGAAGCAGGCCGAGCAGCAAAGCAGCCCTTCCCACTTGAGCGAACCATTCCACGCCACCAAGCGGCAACGGGAGTATGAACGTCATCAATCCGAATAAGGCGCTGAATGCCAAATCGCGGCGCGTGCCCATGAGTCACCTCGGGCGGACAGTCGAATACTGCGCAATCCAAACCACTCGGTTGCTGGCATCCAGCACAACAATCGGCTCCGCCGACGGAACACTGTCGCCCAGTTCGTAAACGACCTTCGCAAAAGCGGGTCCAGGGCCTTGGTTGGTGACCACCAGCACGAAGCCTTTCCGAATCGCGGTGGGAAATCGGTCCTGTTCTACCGGCGACAGACGCGAGACAAACTCCGATACCGCCTCCACTTTCCCCTGCTTGCCGATCTGTTCACGCAACTGCGCAACCACCTTTTCGTGCGGGTCGGCAATCCATAGCGCCACCGTTGAGGCTCGCCCCGTCCACTTGACGTACTGGTACACGTGACCCTTGTACTCCGTGACCTCGAGTTCCACGTCTCTTATCTCAGGCTTGTCCGGCCCCGGCCCAAGGCCTCTCTCGTAGAGGAAGGTCAGTGCCTTTCGCTCGGCCTTCTCCCAGACTGACTGCTTCTGAAGAAAGGCCTGAGCGAGATGTGAATCCCCTCGTTGCCAGTAGCGTACTGGGGCGGACCTATCCAGGATGCTTTCCGGCACGTCCCGGCTGAGCACCGCGCACTTATTTTCTCCAAGAGGGTTGTGAAAGCCCGCCTCGAACCAAGGTTTTTCCCAAAGGAAGATCAAGGTTTCGTGATGAAGATTGCAGACGTTATATGTCAGCCTGGTCATTCCGTCGGGCAATACAGTGCGAAAAGATGCCAGCGCGACGTCAAGCGAGTTGCCTTCATCGAGGTGCTGCCGTGCGCGGAAATCGTCAGTGTCCGAAGGTAGAGTGAGCTGCGGACGGGCGACTGCCACGGCCGCAAAGAGCGCAACGCCACAGCCTAGAAGCGTTCGTAGCATTCCATCTCTCCAGGGAGCAATGACCTGCCTCAGCGTGGCCGCGATCTTGATTTCGAGCCATCCCCCAAAACAGGTATGCATACACCCTGGTGGTGATCAGTAAATCCGTGTATTAATCCACGCCGGAAAAGAAAGCGCACTGCCCCGGATACCCTGGTCGCGCATCACACGCCTTCAGGCAGCCCGCCTTTCCTCCCGGAAACGCAGCCGCGACCGACATCCCAAACCCATATGTCGGCGTCGTCACATCAAACCGGCTCTCGCAAACCTTCTTCGTGCTGTAAGCGAAAGTCATCCCTTCGCGCCGCCCATTGACTGCAAACGAAACCTGGAAGCTATTCGTACTGCTCCACCCTGCCCTAGGCAACACCAAAAACCGGTAATGCGTAGCGTCCACACGCTCACCAAAAATCTTCAATTGCGCAGACGTCGTCCGGGTCGTGGGCGACGGATATGGCACGGCCAGCAGCGTCCTCGGATCACCCAGCACGCCCAGGTCAAACCCCACGCCCTTCTGATAGAACGGCACCTCGATGCTGGGATAGCCCGAATACTCCACCCGCTTCACCGTCGACCCGTACTCCAGCGTCCGAGGCTCGTAGTCCGGCACCCGAGCGAAGGTCACATCCAGCGTCAGCACCACGTCCGCCGCATTGGCGTCTTCAGTGCGTACATGCTTTTCATACACGTCGGCGTTGCTTGCGCACCCCGCAAGGGCCGCAGTGCACAAGAGCGCCAGCCACCGCAACCCACTCACCGCGGAAATCGGCGTCATCTCATGGCTCCTTGCGCGGCGGAACCGGCAGCGCAACGGGCTTCAACCCCTGCCCAATGAATTGCCAACCGCCCTTCCCTTCCTGCCACCGGAAATTCCGGTTGATCCATTCCGCCTTCAAGTTGTCGTAGAGCCGGCGCTGGTCGATGTGCTTGCCTTCGTCGAGCGCCTTCCGTGCACGCGCGGCGCTTTGGTCCCACGCTGCTTTGAAGGCATCGCGCTGCATTGCCCGGGTGAACGGGACGCTGGCGTACGGTCCTTCGTCCGCCACGCTCAGCCGGATTTCGTTATCGAGCAGCACGGCGCCGTGGCGATTGTCTGGCGACACCGAAACCAGCAGCGGGGTCGACTGCTGGCGCTCCTTGGGCTGCAGGTGTTCAAACCACAGGACTTTTCCCGTCGACGTCACGAGCGCCCGCGAGCCGGCGGTGAACAGCAGCAAGTCCTGACGTCCGGGTTGCACCAGGCCCATGTCCGGGTCACGCACATCGACGGACGGACTCAAGACCCGCGCGAGCGGCGTGTCGTTCTGCACCGCGATCAGGATGGTGCCCACGCCCATGAAATCGTTCGATACTCCCAAGAGGATCGGCTGGCCGCCCTGAGTCGGACCCAGCGCCCTGACGTGCGCGAACTTGTATGCGTTCAGAGGCCGGTATGGCTTGCCGCAGAATCTGAGCTGGTGAAGGCTCGAACCCGGATCGCCTACCAGTTCAAAGTCGCCGCCCAACGAAGGGACGGCGTTTGCGGAGGAAGCCGAGACCGTTGCTGGCTCCGCCTGCGCGTGGGTCAGCGTCGGCAGCGCCATGAATAGCGACAGCCCTAGCGCGAAGGTCGTGCATACCCGCGCAATGCGCGGACCCGGTGGAACAGTTTTCGTTGGAGGCAGCAAGACGGCATCGGCGACAGCGCCGCATAAAGGTGGTGCTGGCATTCTAGGTCAAATGCACTATCCGCAGCGGATCGCCGCCCGGTGTCGCCCGTTCACCTCCACCCGTCTCTATGTGGCCAGTCGGGCGAATCTGCTGGACGCGGAACGGTATGCCGTACCCCATCTCTCAAGGGGCAACGCCAGGCGATTTACGTGTTGGCGCTCCCGCGCGACACATCAGCGCCAGCGCGCTGCAGAAACCCCGCGCCCAACTCCTTCAAATCAACCACCCCCAGCAGCCCCATGTTGCGTCGAACTTCTTCGGTGATCAGTGCTATCGCGTGCGCCACGCCGCGTTGGCCCGCGACCGTCGCGGCATAGTTGAACGGACGGCCGACGAAGACGCAGCGCGCGCCCAGCGCCATGGCCTTCAATACGTCCGTGCCTCTACGCACGCCGCTGTCCAGCATCACTTCCATGGGGCCCGCGGCATCCATGATGGCGGGCAAGGCGTGCAAGGGCGACACGCTGCCGTCCAGTTGGCGCCCGCCGTGGTTGGAGACGATGATCGCGTCCATGCCCAATGTGCGCGCGGCGCGCGCATCGTCCGGATGAAGAATCCCCTTCAGCACCATTTGCCCTTTCCAGCGGCGGCGGATGGCCGATACATGCTGCCAGTTCAGGTGGCCTCGGTCGGAGAAGTCCCGCAGCACACTGGACGACCTGATGGGCGCGCCGCGCGTGGCGTAGTTGTTCTCGAAGTGCGGCATGCCGTGGCGTGCCAGCGTGCGCAGGAAAGTGCCGAGCAGCCACCGCGGATGCGTCAGTCCTTGCCACGCCAAGCCAAAGCTTGGCCGCAGCGGCGTGGAAAAGCCGGCCCGCACATTGTTTTCGCGGTTGGCGGCGACGGGCGTGTCGACCGTCAGCACCAGCGTGTTGACGCCGGCAGCCGCCACGCGATCGATCAGTGCGGCGATCTGCGCATCGTCGCCCGGCAGGTACGCCTGAAACCAGGTGTCCGGCGCCGCCTCCATCACGGTCTCCAGCCGGATGAGCGAAGAGCCGCTCATGATGCAGGGCACGCCGGCCTCGGCTGCCGCGCGCGCCAGGACGACGTCGCCGCGATAGCTGGAGATCGCAGAAATGCCCATGGGAGCCACGCCCACAGGGGCCGCATAGTCGCGGCCGAGCACCGTGCACCGCGTGGTGCGAGCCGACACGTCCACCAGCACCTTCGGGCGGAACGCAAATTCCGCAAACGCCTCGCGATTGGCCCGTTCCGATTGGCCGTCCTCCACAGCGCCCGACACATACGCGTAGATTGGTGTGGGCAGAAGCGCTTTGGCCGCGGCTTCGAAGTCGTGCAGGCTGAGTATGCGGCGCAGGGGATCGGACATGTCGGGCTCCTCCGGCGGCCACCCGGCGAGCGGCCGTCTCTTGTTGTCGGTATCGGCGGGGACTATAGGCGGCCTCGCCGTTTGAATAAAGTGACTTTATTGACGGCTTTCCATACACTTTTATTCACTCTCGATACGGATCCAGGCGACTGCCCTCACCCCCACATGACGCTAAAGCAACTCGAGGCCTTCTACTGGGCCGCCACGTGCAAGAATTTTGCCATCGCCGCGAATCGCCTCAATATTTCGGTCTCGTCGCTGTCCAAGCGTATTGGCGAACTGGAATCGTCCATCGGGGCCGAGTTGTTCAGCCGCAGCGCGCGCAGCGCGACGTTGACAGCGCTGGGCGAACAACTGGTGCCGCACGCCAAGGATCTGCTGCGCAACGCCGACCAGTTCATGCAGCAGGCCAGCAACAACCTCAGCTATTCGGGCCGCTGCCGGTTTGGCGCGGGCGAGCTGACGTCACTGACCTGGATGGCCAAGCTGATCGAGGTCATCCAGCAGGCCCACCCCAACCTGCTTGTCGAGCCGTTCGTCGGCGTCGGCGAGTTGGTCGAACGCGGTTTGGAGGAAGGAGAACTCGACTTCGCGGTGATCGCCGGCCCCTCGTCCCGCCCGTCCATCGCATCGCGCACCATCGGCAGTGCGCACTTCGAATGGGTCGCCGCCCCGAGCGCAGTGCCGAATCCCGCAGAGATCACGCCGGCCGATCTGCCGAGTCTGACGCTGATCACGCTCCCGCAAAGCTCGGGCGCAATCCGCATTCTCGATGACTGGCTGACCGAACAGCGGGTATCGCCCGGTCGCAACCAGTGCTGCAACGGCTGGGGCGGTATCGCGGCCATGCTGCAGCAAGGCCTGGGGCTGGGCTTTCTGCCCTCGGCCTGGGCCCGCATCCTGATCGAACGGGGCCACTTGCAGTCCCTGCCGGCGTTCCCGCCATTGCGCCCACTCACCTACACCTTTCAGTGGCGCCGTGACGATACCCGGCCAATGCTTGAAACCCTACGCGTGCATGCCGAGGCGTGCCTGGATTTCCACGCCCCCACCGGCATGATCTGAAAGGGGCAAATACCGCCCGCACCGCACGACCGTTTCTTAAAAGCGTTGTATCCACCATCAAATTATTCGCTTTATCTCCTGAATTTGCGGGCGTAGAGTCGCCACAAACAACCACTCTGGAGACGAGGCGACATGCCGGATTTTGGATTCACCTTGCAAGACTGCCCACCCGGTCCCAGCCGCGAGACGCTTGCGGCCTATGAAGACCTGGCGGTGGCAAACATCAGCGACGCGATGAGCCGCAGCACTGGCACGTCGTCCTTGCGGCCGATGCACCGGACCCGGCGGATCCTGGGCCGTGCCTTCACCGTGCGCACCCGGCCCGGCGACAACCTGATGGTGCACAAGGCCATTGATACCGCACAGCCCGGCGATGTCATCGTTGTCGACGCGGGCGGCGACATGACCAACGCGATCATCGGAGAAATCATGGTGGGCTGGGCTGCCAAGCGCGGCTTGGGCGGCTTTGTGATCGACGGCGCCATCCGCGACAGCGAAACCATCGGCGAGGGAGATTTTCCGGTCTATGCCCGTGGTGTCGCGCACCGTGGCCCGTACAAGGACGGCCCCGGCGCCATCAATGTGCCGGTGACCGTGGACGGCATGGTTGTGCTGCCAGGCGACCTGCTGGTGGGCGACGCCGACGGATTGCTGGCGATCCGCCCGGACGAGGCGCCGGCCATTGCAGAGCGCGTTCGCGCCATCGCCCAAGCCGAGGCGCAGGTCCTGAAGGACATCGAGGGCGGCACGCTGGATCGCAGCTGGGTCGACGCGGCCCTCAAGTCGCGAGGCGTACTGTGACGGCCAACGCGCCCCGCACCACGGCGCGGCTTTGCAGGCTGGATCTCTGGCTCAATCCGGTGTTCGACGAGATCATTGGCGCCACACCCGGCATCGCTTTGTCGGTGCTGCCCGCGAAAGGCGACGACGCGCGCACGCTCGCCGGCTTGAAGACAGCCCACGGCTACCACGTGTCCGCGGCAAAGGACGAGCTGCCGCGCCAATGGTTCGTCAACGCGGCATTGATCGCGCAGTGCCCTGACCTCGTGTGTGTCTCATCGGGCGGTGCGGGCTACGACACGATTGACGTGGCGGCATGCACTGCGGCCGGCATCGCGGTCGTGAATCAGGCCGGCGGCAATGCGGAGTCCGTGGCCGAACACACGTACGCGCTGCTGCTTGGCGTGCAACGGCGAATTGTCGAATCGCACAACCGCCTGCGCCAGGACACGGGCTTTTCCCGCGAAGATCTGATGGGCCACGAAATCCACGGCAGCGTCATCGGCCTGGTGGGCATCGGCAAGATCGGCACCTGTGTCGCGCGCATCGCGCAAGGCTTCGGCCTGCGCGTCATCGCCCACGATCCGCTGCTGGACGCCGCGACCATCCGCAGCCGCGGCGCCGAACCCGTTGGACTGGATGAGTTGCTGTCGCAATCGGACATCGTGTCGCTGCATTGCCCGCTCGACGCTTCCACGCGAGGACTGTTCGGCGCGAAGGCCTTTGCGGCGATGAAGCCGGGCGCGGTGTTCATTTCGACGGCGCGCGGCGGCATTCACGACGAGAGCGCGTTGCATGATGCGCTGCACGCCGGGCATCTGCGGGGCGCCGGGCTCGACGTCTGGGAACAGGAGCCGCCCGACCGTTCGGCCCCGCTGCTGGCGTTGGACAACGTGGTCGCCACCTTCCACACCGCAGGCGTCACGCACGAGGCGCGCCGCAGCGTCGCCCGTTCATCGGCGACGCAGCTTGCCGCGATGCTGCGTGGCGAACGGCCGCCGCAACTCGTGAATCCGGAGGTCTGGCCGCTGGCCGCCAAACGTATCGCCACGCTGACATAACAACGCGGCACACGCGCCGGTCCAGACACAAAGGCCCGTGCGGTGACCGCCAGAACCACTGAGGGAGACAACCATGCAACAACAAAACAAGCGCCGCACGCTGCGCACCCTGGCCACCCTGCTTGCGGGCGCCGCATTGTTTTCGGGCGCCGTGCAGGCCGCCGGCTATCCGGACCGTCCGATCAACCTGATCGTGTCATACGGACCGGGCGGCGGCACCGATCTGGTCGCCCGAATGATGGCGCCTTACCTGCAAAAGCATCTTGGCGGCGACGCACGCATCGTCGTGCTGAATCGGCCCGGCGCAGGCGGCGCGATCGGCTTTGCGGAACTGGCGCGCGCGCAGCCGGACGGCTACACGATCGGCTTCATCAACACGCCCAACTTGCTGACGATTCCCATCGAGCGCAAGACCGCCTTCACCTGGCAGAGTTTCGACCTGCTGGGCAATCTGATCGATGATCCCGGCGCCTTCACGGTCCTGAACGACAACTCGGTCAAGAACCTTGCGGAACTGGCCGACTACGCGAAGAAGAACCCGGGCAAGGTCACCGTCGGCACCACGGGTACGGGTTCGGACGACCACCTGGCCATGCTCCGGTTCGAGCGCGCGTCGGGCACGAAGCTAAGCCACATCCCGTACAAGGGCGCCGGTGAGGTGCGCGGCGCGCTGGCCAGCGGCGAGATCACCATTGGCGCCATCAATGTGGGCGAAGCGCTTCAGTACCAGAAAGGCGGCACGCCGCTGCGCTTTCTGGGGCAGATGGGCAACACACGCTCGGCCGCGCTGCCGGACGTGCCGACGTTCAAGGAACAGGGATTCGACTTCGAACTGGCTTCGCTGCGCGGACTGGCCGCGCCCAAGGGATTGCCGGATGACGTGCGCACGAAGCTCGTCACCGCAGTCAAGCGCACGGTGGACGACCCGGAATTCCAGGCCAAGGCGCGGGAAATGTTCGCGCCGCTGCGTTACTTGCCGCCGGCGGAATACGCCAAGGAACTGAAGGCGGGCGAAGCGCAGTTCCAGCAGCTCTGGAAAGAAGCGCCCTGGCTCGACAAGTAATACCACCCGGCCTCAGCGCATCGCCGCCAGCATCAAATCCAGATTCTGCACCGCCGCGCCCGAGGCGCCCTTGCCCAGGTTGTCGAACACGGCCGTCAGCAGCACCTGGCCGTGCTGCGCATTGCCGTAGACGCCCAACCGAAGATCGTTCGTGCCGTTCAGTGCCTCGGGATCCAGATTCGAGTGCGCGGCGGCCTTATCGCGCGGCACGACCTGCACATGCGCCGCGCCGGCGTAGTGCTGTTGCAGGCACTCGTGCAACTGCTCGGCAACCACGCCGGCGGGCAGCAGGCGCAGGTGCAGCGGGATGGTCAGGACAATGCCCTGGCGGAATGCGCCGTATGACGGCACGAACACAGGGCGCTGCGTGAGACCTGAGTGACGTTCGATTTCAGGCGTGTGCTTGTGCGCCAGCCCAAGCCCGTAGACCTGGAACGCGGGACCTTGCGGGCCATCGGCGCCTTCATACGCGTCGACGCTGGCGCGCCCACCGCCCGAGTAACCGGACACCGCGTTGATGACCGCCGGATAATCGGCAGGCACGAGGCCCGCCTGGACCAGCGGACGCAGCAGCGCGATGGCGCCGGTGGGATAGCAGCCGGGGTTGCTGACCCGCAGCGCGTGGGCGATGCGATCGGCCTGACCGGCGCTCATTTCCGGAAAGCCATATACCCAGCCGGCATCCGTGCGGTGCGCGGAACTGGCGTCGATGATGCGCACCTTGGGATTGACGACGGACGCGGCCGCCTGGCGCGCGGGTTCGTCGGGCAGGCAGAGGATCGCGATGTCGCTGGAATTGATCGCGTCAGCGCGGCGCTGCGGGTTCTTGCGGTCGGCCTCGGGCAGCGTCAGCAGCCGCAGGTCGCTACGGCCGTTCAGCCGCTCATGGATCTGCAGACCGGTCGTGCCCTGGTCGCCGTCGATGAAAACAAGAGGTTGGGTCATGATGCTGTCCGGGTAGTTCGGTGTTGCCTGATGTGTTCAGGAATGGGCCTTATCTTCGATCTGACGGCGAGATAAGAAAAGTCGAATATCATGACCGTTCGATTCAGATTTTCTGAATTAAGCCGATATCGGATCCGACCCTGAATCCGCAACCAAAGCCGACACCGAAACCCGGAAACTCCCATGCGTGAAATCAGTCTGGACCGTCTGCGCACCCTGGTCGCCATTGCCGATCTTGGTTCGTTCGCCGACGCCGCGCGCGCCTTGCATCTGGCGCCACCCACCGTCAGCCTGCACGTATCGGACCTCGAAAACCGCGTCGGCGCACCGCTCCTCACCCGCAAGCGCGGCCAGGTCCGGGCCACGGCCATCGGAGAAACATTGCTGGAACGTGCGCGCCGCTTGCTCGCGGAGGCGGACCAGGCGCTAGAAGACGTGCAGCGTCAGGTGCAGGGGCTGGCGGGCCGCGTACGGCTTGGGGCGTCGACCGGGGCCATCGCCCACCTGCTGCCGCAGGCGCTGGAAGCGCTGGGACGCGACCACCCCGGCATCGACGTGCAGGTAGCGGTGCTGACGTCGCAGGAGACCCTGCTGCGGCTAGCCGATGGCTCGCTGGACGTGGGGCTGGTGGCGCTGCCCCAGCCGCCTCTTGACGGCCTGGTGCTGCGTCCGTGGCGCCGCGACCCGGTGATGGCCTTTCTGCCGGCGGCTTGGAAAGCGCCGGCGCGCCTCACGCCCGCGTGGCTGGCCGAACGGCCGCTGATTCTGAATGACGCCAGCACGCGGCTGTCGCGCCTGACTGGAGAATGGTTCGCGGCCGCCGGGCTCAATCCTCGCGCGCGCATTCAGTTGAACTACAACGACGCCATCAAGAGTTTGGTGGCTGCGGGTTATGGCGCGACGCTGCTCCCGCACGAGGCCACCGCGCCGCAACCCGATCCGCGCGTCATCATGCGGCCGGTGCGGCCCGCGCTGTGGCGCCCTCTGGGCATCGCGCATCGCGCGGGGCAAGTGGAAGCGGCCACGCAGCACGTGCTGGACGTGCTGTGGGAACTGCGCGCATCGGGCGGCAAAGCCTCCGCGGGGGCCTAGTCAAACTAGCGTCTCGCCGCAGCGGGCGCCCGGCGGAAGAACGCCGCCCGCTGACTTTCCTCGCGCAACCGCCGCGCGCGGGACCGGAACAAATCCTTGCGTCCCACGATGCCCAACAGGCGGCCGCTATCCCGATCCACGATCGGCACCCGCCCCGCCCCGGACAAGGCCATCCGGTCCGCGATCTGACTGGCCAATTCATCGGCGTGCCCATACACCAGCTCGCGCCCATCCAGCGCTTGCGCCAGCGTCCGCTCGTCCGCCTCACCTTGCAGCGCCCACGCCAAGGTGTCGGCGCGCGTGACCTCGCCGACCACGACGCCCTCGCCGTCCAGCACCGGATAACTCGTGTGAACCGGCTGCGCGGTGGTGAAATGCGCGACGGCCTGCGCCACCGTCATCGTGTCCGGCAGCGTCTGCACGGGCGTGGTCATCACGTCTGCGACGCGCAAAAGGTCGAAGGGATCCACACGGTATTCGCGGCTGATATGGTGGCCGCGGCGCGCGATCTTCTCGGTCAGAATCGACCGCTTGAGCAATAGCACCGTCACGCCGTAGGCAAAGACGCAGGCCGCCAGCACCGGCAGCAGCGCGTGCATGTTGCCGGTCAGCTCCACGGCAAACAGTGTGGCCGTCAGCGGCGCGCGCATGGTGCCGCCCATCATCGCCGCCATGCCCACCAGGGCCCAGAAGCCGGGATCGGCCTGCGGCAGCATGGGCGACGCCAGCGCGCCCAGTGCGCCACCGAAGATCAGCAGCGGCGCCAGCACGCCGCCAGACGTGCCGGAACCCAGCGCGATCGACCAGATGGCGACCTTGACGACCAGCAGCACCAGCACCGCCTGGAATGCCAGATCGCCCGCCAGCATGTGGCGGATGTTGTCGTAGCCCACCCCGAGCGCGGCGGGCTCGATCAGCCCGCCAATGCCGATGGCCAGCCCGCCGATGGCCGGCCACCACATCCAGTGGATGGGCAGCTTCTCGAACAGGTCTTCGGCTGCATACACCAGCGAGGTCAGCACGCCGGATCCCAGACCCGCCAGCACGCCCACGGCGGCGCAGGCCACCAGATGCCACGGCGTGAAGGCAAGCGTGCCGGCATACGCAAAGATCGGACCGGGTTCCATGAGGAAGGCGCGCGTCGCGGCCGCCACCAGCGCAGCCACGGCCACGGGCAGGAAACTGCGCGGCTTCCATTCGAAGAGCAGCAGTTCGACCGCCAGCAGCACTGCGGCCAGCGGCGTGCCGAAGATCGCGGTCATGCCGGCCGCCGCGCCTGCGACAAGCAGCGTCTTGCGTTCGCCGTCGTCCAGGTGGATGGTCTGCGCCAGCAATGAGCCGATCGCGCCGCCGGTCATGATGATGGGCCCTTCGGCGCCGAACGGGCCGCCGGTGCCGATGGACACGGCCGAGGATACGGGCTTGAGCACCGCCACCTTCGGCTGGATGCGGCTCTTGCCGATCAGGATGGCTTCCATCGCTTCGGGGATGCCGTGGCCGCGGATCTTCTCGGAGCCGTAGCGCGCCATGAGGCCGATGATGAGGCAGCCGACGACAGGAATGAACACGGAGCCGAGTCCGAGCCGCCCCGTCGTGATGGGCAAGTCGGCGAACGAAAACAGGCCGTGATAGGCCAGATTGGTGCACAGTGCGATGAGGCGGAGCAGAAGCCAGGCGGCGGCGACGCTGGCCAGTCCGACCGGTATGGCAAGGCCCATCAAGAGGACGACGCGACGGTCGGTGGTGAAGTCGCCAAGCCGCAGTCCGGGCTTGGCGGAAGAGGAAATGGGGGGCATGGTCAAGGAAGAGTTGGAAGTATTCGCACGAAGTTTGCGAAAAGTCATATATATCGTAGCACGACATATATTAGAATCGCTCGGTGAACGCCTCCACGACCCCCACCCGCCTGTCCCCCGCCGACTACGAACTGCTCGCGGATTTCCGCTATGCGCTGCGAAAATTCGCGGCGTTCAGCGAAAGCGCGGCCGCGGGCCTGGACCTGATGCCGCAGCAGCATCAGGCGCTACTTGCCATCAAGGGCACGCGCAAGAGCGCGCCCGGACGGCGCGGACTCTACGTCGGCGAAATCGCCGAACGCCTGCTGATCCGGCCGCACACCGCCGCCGAACTGGTGGGCCGTCTGGCGCGATTGGATCTCGTCAGCCGCGAAGCCGACCCCGAAGACGGACGCCGCGTCGAGGTCGTGCTGACTGCCAAGGGCGAACGCATGCTGGAAGATCTGTCCGCCTCTCACCTCGAAGAACTGCACGCCATGCGCCCGCTATTGACGCGGCTGTTGACGCGCATGGGCGCCGAGCCCGGCAAGGACTGATCCACCCGCTTTTCATCCTCGATTCGGCCTGCGCGGCATAAGCTCATGCCGTCCGGAAATAAGCCTCGTGATAAATTGTCGCCCCGCGACATATCAATGCGTCGCGAGGAGAGACTGTCTTGGGTGTGTCAATCAAGCGCTGGCTGGGGTCGTTCGCGCCAGCGCCCGTGGGCGTCAATGGACGCGAAAAACTTTACGGTGCGGTAGGCGCCCTGCTCGGTCTGTTCTGCACCGAGTGGGTGGGACGCCACGCACTAGGCGCGGACAATCCGTGGTTCATCGCCCCGATGGGCGCATCGGCCGTGCTCCTGTTTGCCGCGCCGGCCAGTCCGCTGGCCCAGCCCTGGTCGCTGATGGCCGGCAACCTGGTGTCTGCCCTGATCGGCGTCTTCTGCGCCCAGTTCATTCCTGTCCCCGGCATTGCTGCGGCCGTGGCCGTGGCGCTTGCGATTGGCGCGATGTTTTCCCTGCGCTGCCTGCATCCGCCCAGCGGCGCCGTGGCACTGACCGCCGTGCTGGGCGGCCCTGCCGTCGCCAAGCTGGGTTA
>CBHWAL010000016.1:0-18917 GCA_966111495.1 uncultured Achromobacter sp.
CGCACCGCTGGACCTGACCGCGCAATTCCTGGTGGTGACCAACAACTACCGCGCCAGCGGTGGCGGCGACTTCCCCGGCCTGGCCGGCGGCAAGGGCGACATCGTGCTGCAGGCCCCGGACGCCAGCCGCGACGTGTTGATCAGCTACATCAAGAAGAACCCCACGCTCGACCTGGCCTCGTTCGGCCTGGATCGCAGCTGGCGTTTCGCGCAGGTCGGTTTCCTGGCCGGACCGGTGGTGTTCTCGTCGGTGCCGGGCACGCTGGCGATGGCCACGGCGCACGACGTGACCAACGTCTCGGTGTTTGACGCCACGCCCGATCCGGTGACGCAGCTGTCGCGTTACGCGATCGATCTGACCCAGTAAGCGGTTCGATCCGGCGGGCGCCCCCCAGATGGGGCGGCCCGCCTCAGCGGTAGTACACGCAGATGCGCTTGCCGCCGATCTCATGCACGTCGATCGGCAGTTCATAAAGATCGCTCAGCACGTCCGGCCGGATCAATTCCGCCGGCGTGCCGTGCCGCGCGATCCGCCCCTGCCGCATCGCGACGATGCGGTCCGAATAGCTGGACGCAAAGTTGATGTCATGCAGCACCAGCACCACCGTCTTGCCCAGTTCATCCGCCGCGCGCCGCAAGGTGCCCATCATGGCGACGGCATGCTTCATGTCCAGACTGTTCAACGGCTCGTCCAGCAGCACATAGCGCGTGTCCTGGCATAGCACCATGGCAACGAACGCGCGCTGGCGCTGGCCGCCGGACATCTCGTCCAGATAGCGGTCGGCCAGCGGTTCCAGGTTCAGATATGCAATGGCCTGATCGATGTGGACCTTGTCGTCCATGGTCAGCCGCCCGCCCGTATGCGGGTAGCGGCCAAACGCCACCAGATCCTTCACCGTCAGCCGCAGCGGCAGGTGGTTGTCCTGCCGCAGGATGGCCAGGCGACGCGCCAGTTCGCGGCTGTCGGCGCGCGTGACGTCCAGGCCTTCCACCATGACGCGCCCTGCACTCATCGGCAGCAGCCGGCTCACCATGGACAGCAAGGTGGATTTGCCCGCCCCGTTCGGCCCGATGATGGCGGTGACGCCGCCAGCCGGCAGGTCCAGGCTGACGTCGTCGATCACGACGGTGTCGCCGTACTGCTTGCTGACGTTCTGGATTTCTATCATCGGCGCCCCCTGCGCAAGATCAGGACGAGGAACATCACGCCGCCCACGAATTCAATCACCACGCTCACCGTAGTGTTCAGCCCCAGTACACGCTCCAGCAGCGTCTGTCCGCCCACCAGGAAAATGACGCTGAGCAGCGTCGCGGCCGGCACGGTGTACCGGTGCCTGTCCGAGCCCATGGCTTGATACGCCAGGTTGCTGACCAGCAGACCGAAGAATGTCACGGGACCGACCAGCGCCGTCGACACAGACACCAGCACCGCGATCGCCGCCAGCGTCGCCATCAGCGTGCGGCGATAGTTCACGCCCAGGTTCAATGCAATGTCGCGGCCTAGCGCCAGCACGTCGTAGCGCCGGCGCATGCGCCACACGAAGAACGACGCCGCGCAGACGGCGCCGAAAGCGATCGGCAGCAGCTCGATGCGTACCGAATTGAAACTGGCGAACATGCGGTCCTGCAGCACCAGGAATTCATTTGGGTCGATCATCCGCACCACGAAGCTGGACAGGCTGCGAAACAGCAGTCCGAAGATGATGCCCACCAGCATCATCAGGTGCAGGCTGCGCACGGCGTCGGAAAACAGCCAGCGGAACAGCAGGCACGCAAACGCCGTCATCGCGCACACTTCCAGCAGGAAGGCGGCGATCGGATGACTGGCCGTGGCCGCCGCCTGCCCGAAGCCGAACACCACCACTGCCTGGATCAGCAGGTACAGGGCGTCGAAGCCCATGATGGCGGGCGTAAGGATGCGGTTGTGCGTGATGGTCTGGAACAGCACGGACGACACCGCCACCGCATACGCCACCAGCAGCATGGCCAGCAGCTTGCCGCCACGAAAGGGAATGACGAACGACCACTGGCCATTCGCGCCCAACGTCATGAAGGCGGCGATGCAGAGCAGCGCGCAGGCGCCCAGCGCCGCAAGACGCCACGTCTGCGGCGCGCGCAGGGCCACGCGGGAAATCGAGGCAACTTCAGCCAAGGCGGTTCCTCCGCGTGCGCAGCAGCCACAGGAACAGGATGCTGCCCAGCACGCCGACCACCGTCCCGATCGGAATCTCGTAGGGGTGGATAACCAGCCGGCCGATGATGTCGCAGGCCAGCACGAACGCGCCCCCCAGCAACGCGACCCACGGAATGGCGCGGCGCATGTTGTCGCCCAGCACCAGGCTGACGGCATTGGGCACGATGAGGCCCAGGAACGGGATGCTGCCAGCCGTCACGACCACCACGGCCGATATGGCGGAAACGATCAGCAGACCGACCAGCGTCAGCCGTGCATGATTCAGTCCCAGGTTGGACGCGAACTCGCGGCCCATGCCCGCCACCGTGTAGCGGTCGGCGGCGGCATAGGCCGCGCAGGCCAGCGCAAAACCGATCCACAGCAATTCATACCGGCCGCGCAGCACGCCGGAGAAGTCGCCGGTGGTCCACGCATGCAGGGACTGCAGCAGGTCGAAGCGGTACGCCATGAAGGTGGTGACCGCCTGGATCACGCCGCCCAGGATCAGCCCGATCAGCGGCACGATGAACGGCGTGCGCAGCGGCACGCGGCGCAGCAGGGCCAGAAATAGCAAGGTACCCGCCAGCGCAAAGCCCGTGGCCGTCAGCATCTTGCCGATCACGGACGTATCGGGCGCGAGCAAGGTGACGACCAGAATGCCGAGGGTGGCGGATTCGACGGTGCCGGCCGTCGTGGGCTCGACAAAGCGGTTGCGCACCAGCATCTGCATGATGAGGCCGGCGACGGCCAGCGCCGTGCCTGCCAGCAGCAGCGCCAGGGTGCGCGGGATGCGGCTGACCATCAGCAGCCGCCATGCTCGCTCGCCTTCTTCGCCGCCGTTCCACAGCGCGGCCCAATGCATCTGGCCCGCGCCCAGGCTGATGCTGGCCACGCACAACAGCAGCAACACCACCACCACGGCCGTCAGGCCACCCCAACCGCTGATTGCGCGCCGCCAGCTCACCGGCAGCCCTTCCCGTCTTGCATGCTGCTTACTTTCCTTGCGCCAACGCCGCGGCGATCTGATCCACGTTCTGCTGCATGGCCGTCAGGCCCGCGCTACCGAGCAGATACCAGTTGAAGCCGTTCAGGTAGACCACACGCTGGTTCTTCCACGCCTTGGTCGGGCGCACCAGCTCGTTGTCCAGCATGCGCTGCGCCGACACGCCTTCGCGGCCGATGGCAGCGTCGCGGTCAATGACGAACAGCCAGTCCGGATCGGTCTGGGCAATGAACTCGAACGAAATCGCCTGGCCGTGGTTGGACACGTTCAGGCCCGTCGCGGCAGGCTTGACGCCGAACGCGTCATGGATCACGCCAAAGCGCGAGCCCGGCCCGTAGGCGCTCATCTTGCCGCCGGTCGTCAGCACGATCAGCGCGGTGCCCGCGTTGGCGGCCTTGCCTTTCAGGGACGCGATCGACGCATCCAGCGCGGCCAGCTTTTCCTTGGCCACGCCTTCTTTGCCGTAAAGCGCGGCCAGCGTTTCGGTGTTGCGCCGGACGCTGCCGACCAGGTCCTTGGCATCGACCGTCAGGTCGACGGTCGGCGCAATCTTGGACAGCTCGTCATACTTGGGCGCCGAGCGGCCGGCCACGAAGATGACTTGCGGCGCGGCGGCGTGGATGACCTCGTAGTTGGGCTCGAACATCGTGCCCGCCTTCAGGTAACGCTTGTCGGCGAACTGGCTCAGTTGCGGCGGCAGCTTGGCGGCACTGGGCACGCCCACCGGATCCACACCGAGCGTGTGCAGGGTGTCCAGTACGGCCAGATCCAGCACGATCGTCTTGGACGGATTGGACGGCACGGCGGTTTCGCCGCGCGCGTGCTTGACCGGCGTGGTGGACTGCGCGGCGCACACGGCAGCGGCGGCGCTCAGCGCCAGGGCCACGCCAGCCCGGGTTGCCCAACGGCGAGCAGCGCCCGCCTGTTTTCCATTGTTCATGCAAACCTCTCTGTATTGGGGCGCCAGGCGCCCCGTCATTCTCAGAACTTCACGCCTACGCCCAGCCAGTAACGGCGGCCGTCTTCAACGTAGCCGAAGTCGTCGTAGGCGACCTGCTTGTCGAACAGGTTGTAGATGCCGGCATACACCGACACGGTCTTGTTGACGGCGTACGAACCGCCCAGGTCCACGAACGTGTAGGACGGCGCCACCAGCGCGTCCGACGACGGGCCCGTGGTCGGCTGGCTTTCGCGGCCGCGAAAGTTCACGCGCGCCCACGCCTGCAGCGCGTCGGACGGCTGCCAATTCACCGTGGTGGTGAACAGATGCTTGGGCAACTGGTTCAGCGGCTCGCCCTTGTACTGGCCAGACTTCTGCTCCGATTTCGTGAAGGTGTAGCTGCTGGTCATGGACCAGTCGGCCGACAGCGGCAGCTTCAGGCTGGCTTCCACGCCGCGCGACACAGCCTTGTCCACGTTCATGTACGTGGTGGGGTCCGAGCCGAACTGGTTGGGTCCGTCCGTGCACTGCGACAAGGGGCAAGCCACGCGGGTGATCTTGTCCTTGAAGTCGTTGTTGAACAGCGTAACGCCGGCACTCACGCCTTCGCCGTCGTCATACAGCAGGCCGATTTCCTGGGTCACGGACTTTTCGGGCGTCAGGTCCGGATTGCCGTACATGTTGCCGCCGCGGCTGGTCTGGCCCCAGCCGGCCACGGTCTGGCGCAAGTCGGGCGCGCGAAAGCCGGTGGAGACGCCGCCCTTCAAGGTCCAGCGTTCGGCCATGTGCCACACGCCGTACAGGCGCGGGCTGAAGTGGCTGCCAAAGTTCTCGTCCTGATCCATGCGCAGGCCGGTCGTGAGGGCAAAGCTTTCGGTCAGGCGCCATTCGTCTTCGGCGAACAATGCCCATTGATACCGTTCCACGTTGCTGGGGCCGCCGGGCAGCTGGTTGCCGTTCTGGTCATCCAGACGTTGATTGAGATAGCTGCCGCCCAAGGTCAGCATGTGCGATCCCAGCGGCAGCGACCAGCTCGTCTGCAGGTCCAGATTCTTGATCTTCATCTGGCGCGAGCGGTTATCAAA
This sequence comes from uncultured Achromobacter sp., assembly GCA_966111495.1. GTDB lineage: Bacteria > Pseudomonadota > Gammaproteobacteria > Burkholderiales > Burkholderiaceae_B > Achromobacter. The sequence continues at coordinate 5,202 of CBHWAL010000016.1, forward strand.
CTCTTCCTGCTGCACATAGCTGTCGGACACGCCCCAGCCCCAGCGGCCGGTGTGCGATAGCGCCCACTTGCTGCTGCGGTAATCGGTTTCCGACGACGCCGGGCAACCCGTGCGCGGGCACGCCGTACCAGGCGGCAGCGGCTCGACCGTCTTGCCAAGGGTGTCCTGGAACTTCTGGCGCATCGTGGTCGCTTCCAGCACGATGTCGTGATCCCGGTTGGGCGTCAGCGCCAGCTTGGCGGTCACGCTTTCGGCATTGCGCTTGCGGTAGCCGTTGTAGATGTTGTCTTCATCGCGCTGCGTGGCCTGGCCGTAGATCTGCAGGCCCAGCACGTCGTTCTTGATCGGGCCGGCCAGGTAGAAGTTGCCCTGGTAGATGTCGCCCGACTTGCTGCTCTCCTGGATCGTCGTATCCATGCGGATTTCGCCGTGCCATTCGTCGGGCACTTTGCGCGTGATGATGTTGATCACCCCGCCCATGGCGTCCGACCCGTACAGCGACGACATCGGGCCGCGCACCACTTCAATGCGCTCGATGGCCGACAGCGGCGGCGTCCAGCCCCCCTCCACGCCCGTCGAGTCCGAGTTGGTGCGGGTTTCACGGGAGCTCTGGCGCTTGCCGTCAATCAGGATCAGCGTGTACTTCGGGCCCATGCCGCGCAAGCTGATGTCCTGGCGATCGCCGCCGCCCGTGACGATGACGCCCGGCACTTCCACCAGCGCATCGTTCAGGTCGCGATAGAACTTCTTGTCCAGGTCTTCGCGCGTGATGACGCTGATCGAGGCCGGCGCATCCTGGATGCGCTGTTCAAAGCCGCTGGCCGTGACGACAACCGTGTCCATCGTCGTGGTGTTATCCGCGGCTTGCGCCCAGACAGTGGACGGCCCCAGGCCGAAACCCGCGGCGCACAAGGCGGCGGCCAGTTGCGTGCGCGACGCGGCGATGCGCTGACGTGCGGCCAGTTCTTTCCTGCTCATGATTCCAACTTCTCCCGTCCCCGGTTTGCGCCACGCCCCACGCGCGGCACTGCCCGGCTCCCACTTATTAATGAAAACCATTCTCATATTAGAATTGGGGCTTGCAGCACGCCGCAACACGCTTTCCGCAACTTTTATCTTCTTTGCACTTCTTGACACTCCCGCGCGCAGCGTTCGGCCAAACTGCCGGATGCTCGACGCCCAACACGCATGCCTTTCACTCATTCAGCGGTGGCGCGCCGCATCTTGCTGATCGACGACGACGTCGAGCTGGCGCAGATGCTGCGCGAATACCTGGAACCCCATCAATGCCAGCTGACGCTGGCGCACACCGGCTCGCAAGGCTTGTCTTTGCTGGAGAAGGACGATTTCGACCTGGTGCTGCTGGAACTGATGCTGCCCGACGGCAACGGCATGGATCTGCTCAAGCACTATCGCCAGCGCTCGCGCCGCCCGGTCATCATGTTCACCGCGCACGGCGGTGAGACCGACCGCGTGCTGGGCCTGGAGTTCGGCGCCGACGACTACCTGGCCAAGCCTTTCAGCCCGCGTGAGCTCAAGGCGCGCGTCACGGCCGTGCTGCGCCGGTTCGAGGAAACGCCCGCCCCTATCAGTCCGTCGCTCAGCCTGGGGGCCCTGTCGCTGGACCCGGCCACTGGACGCGCGCGCATGGGCGCCGACGAAGTCATGCTGACCGGCGCCGAGCAGCGCATCCTGGAAATCCTGATGCGCACGCCCGGCCAGGTGATCGCACGCGACCAGATCGGCCTGTACGCGCTGGGCCGCGCGCCGGACCGCTACGACCGCAGCATCGACACGCACATCAGCAGCCTGCGCAAAAAGCTGCGCCTGGATCAACACGCCGACACGCTGTCCATCCGCAATCTGCGCGGCCTGGGTTACGTGCTGGCGGGCGCTGCGTGATGACGTTGTTGCCCGCCCGCTCGCTCTTCTGGCGCGCGTTCCTGACGTTCTGGGGCGCCATGGCGGTCATCCTCGTCTGCGGCATGGTGCTGACAGCGTCGGTGGCCTGGTACCGCTTCAACTCGCTGGATGGCCTGAATCCCGCCAACCTCACGCGCGATGCCGCGCAGGTTGCGCGCACGCAGGGCCTGGACGGCCTGGAGCGCTGGGTGCGCGCCATGGACGACAACTACTCGGCGCTTAAGATCTACGTCATGGATGCGCAGGACCAGGAGATTCTGGGCCGGCGCCTGCCCACGCGTCTGCATGACTGGCTGGTCGCGTACCGCGCCGCGCCCGACCGGCTGCCGCAGTCGGACTATGTGCCGGCGGATCCCGCAGGCGAACGCGTCTCGTGGTGGGAACCTCAGATCCTGATCCTGCCGGATGGCTCGGAACTGCTGATGCTGTTTCTGCCGTTCGATTCGTCGCGCTGGGAAGTCCTGGCGCTGTCGCCCGTCGCACTGGCGCTGCTGCTGTTCGCGCTGGCGGTGACCGCGCCCTTCTGCTGGGCATTGACGCGCCACATCACCGCGCCGCTGGCGCAATTGCGCCAGACCACGCTCGCGTTGGCGGCTGGGCAACTGGACACGCAGACACCGCCAAAACTCGCCACGCGCCAGGACGAACTTGGCTTGCTGGCACGCGACTTCGACGCGATGGCCGTGCGATTGAAGGCGCTGGTCGACACACGGGAGCAACTACTGCATAACGTGGCGCATGAACTGAGGTCGCCGCTTGCGCGCCTGCGCCTGGCCTCTGAACTGGCGCGCCGCAACGACGAACGGCGCGATCTGCAGCTGGACCGCATCGAACGCGAATGCGAGCGGCTGGACGCCTTGGTGGGCAACACGCTGCGGCTTGCCCGCGTGGGTGCGCTGCCCGTGCCGACCGAACCGCTGGACCTGTCGGACGTCGTGGCCGGCGTGGTGGACGATGCCCGCTACGAGGCCGAAGGGCGGCATCTGCAAATCGATTGGGACACGCCCGCGCCCATCCGCATTGCCGGAGACCGCGCCAGCCTGGCCAGCGCCATCGAGAACGTGCTACGCAATGCCCTGCGTTTTGCGCCCGCGCACAGCGTCATCCGCGTGCGGCTGTTGACCAGCGCCAGCGAAGCCAGCCTGGAGATCGAAGACCGCGGCCCGGGCGTTGCCACGCAGGAGCTGGCCTCGCTTTTCGAACCGTTCTATCGCGCGGGCTCTGCCAGCGCCGCCAACACGCCGGGCGGCGGCGCGGGGCTGGGCCTTTCAATCGCCCAGGCCGCGATTGCCGCGCACAAAGGATCGATATCGGCCCGCAACGTCGCCCCGCACGGCTTGAGCGTGCGCATGGACCTGCCGCTGCTATCCGCCGCCGTGGCGCGTCCCCTTGCGGGATGACGCCACGGACGGCGCCCTGCATCAGAACGTGATGTTCGCCGACATCCACAACCGGCGGCCTTCAAGCACCTGCCGGTACGAATTGCTCCAGCTGGCATTGGCCGCCGGCGCCGACGCGCCGACCTTGGCCGGACCGTAGTCCACGAAGTTCTTGTCGAACAGGTTCAGCACCGAGGCCGACAACGTCACGTTCTTGCTGACCACGTACGAGCCCCCCACGCTGGCCAGCCAGTACGGGCTATAGAACACCTGCTTTTTCTCCCAGTTCACGTCGTTGAACTGTCCCGCGCGGTATTCGCCGCGAACCCAGGCGTTGAACTGGTCATTGGCGCGCCAGTTCAGCCCCAGATTCACCGCATGACGCGGCTGGGAGCCCAGAGGCTGACCGCGCCTCGCGCCGGACGTGACCTCGCTGGCGGTCAGCGTGTAATTGCCATTGAACGACAGCCCCGCGTACAGCGGAATCCGGCCGCCCAACTCAAAGCCCTGAATCGTGGCCGAATCGATGTTTACACGTTGCGAAAAACTGGCCACGGGCACGCCGTTGCGCTCCCACACGCCCAGGTCCAGGCAGCCCGGCGCGGGGCCGCCCGCCGCCAGGCAGTTGGGCACGCTCTGGCTGTCGATCTTGTCCTTGAACTTGGTGTGGAAGGCGGTCAGGTTGCCGGACAGCCCTGCTCCATCGTCAAACAACACGCCCAACTCGGACGAGGTGCTGGTTTCCGGCTTGAGCTGCGCATTGCCGAGCAGCGGCATGGTGCCCTGCGCGCCAAGGCCGATGATGCCGTCGGTCATCAGGTTGATGTCGGGTGTCTTGTAGCCCTTGCTGACGCCGCCTTTGAAGGTCCACGCCGGGGTGGCATTCCAGACCAGGTAGCCGCGCGGACTCCACTTGCCGCCGAATTGCTCGTTGCGGTCGTAACGCGCACCGGCGGTCAGCGCCACGCTGTCCACGATGCGCCATTCGTCTTCCGCAAACAGCGCCCATTGGTATTGCCGCAGATTCAGCGGCGCCGACACCAGCGTGTCCTTGAACTGCTGCTCGCGCCACTGGCCGCCCATGGTCAGGTTGTGCCGGTCATTGAACAGCGGCATCGTCCACTTGGTGTCGAACACCCAGTTGTCGTATTCCAGGTCGCGGCTGGCCCCATCGGTGGGCTGGCGCGGCGTGCTCATCGGATTCGTGCGGCCGATGGTCTCGGTGGTGTCGTAGACCAGGCTGGTGTCCGAACTGACCGAACCGCCGTAGCGGCCCAGATGCGTCAACGCGTAGCGCTGCCGGTTGAACTTCATTTCGGGCTCGTAGCCGCCGCCCTGGCGGTTGGGCGCCACGTTGGCGTTCAACGTGCCCAGTTCCCCGTTGCCGTTGTCGAAGGTCTGCCAGTTGCTGTCCACGTCGAACAGAATGTCGTGGTTGCGGTTTGGCGTCAGAGACAGGCGCATGCCCACGTTCTGCTGCGTGCTGTCGCCCAGTCCGCTGAAGCTGGCAATGTCGCCGGTGTGGTCGCCGCTGTCGTAGTCGGCCCGCGTGGCAGGGTAACTGCCGGTCGCGCTCAGGCGCCGGTAGTGGCCGCCGCGCAGGCTCAGGCCTAGCCTGTCCGTCTTCAGGGGGCCGCTCAGGTAGAAGCCCGCGCCGTAGGTGTTGCCGAAGCGGTTGTCGCCCTGCAGTGTGCTGTCCAGCGTCAACTGGCCCGTCCATTCGTGGGCAACCTTGCGCGTGATGATGTTGATCACGCCGCCCATTGCGTCCGAGCCGTACAGCGTGGACATCGGGCCTCGCACCACTTCGATGCGCTCGATCGCGGCCATCGGCGGAATGAAGTTGGTGTCGACGTCGCCGAAGCCGTTGGCCCGCGCCCCCGAGCTGTTCTGGTTCATGCGCTTGCCGTCCACCAGCACCAGCGTGTAATCGCTGGGCATGCCGCGGATGCTGATGTTCATGCCGCCGGCCTTGCCGCCGCGCTCCACCGACACGCCCTCCACGTCGCGCACCGCGTCGGCCAGGTTATGGAAGGGCCGCGCTTCCAGTTGTTCGCGCGTGATGACCGAAATGGACGCGGGCGCGTTCCGGATCTCTTGTTCAAACCCCGACGCGGTGACCACGACGGTGTCCAGTTGCGCCACGCCCATCGTGTCTTCCAATCCGGCCGTGCCGGTCTGCGCGTGAGCGTTTGCGGCGGCAAGCGCCACCACGATCGGCAAAAGACGGAATCGCGCGCAGGGTGTTGAAGCGGCTCGTGCAGAGCCGTTAAAGCGTTTCTGAGTCGACATGGGAATCAAATGAAAAACCGCCCGATCAAGGCGGCGCGCGCTGTGCGCTGATTGACGTGCTAACGAACGCCAATGATAGGTATTCCCATTACCTCAACTCAATGCCACGAAGGCGTTTTCGAAGAATCGTTAGAAGAGTCGATACGAGATTCGGACTGGTCCGACGAACGCAACCTTCCCGCACGACGACAGCATCGTCGCGCGCGCGTCTTCGAAGTCAGACAGGTCAGTCCGCGTCGGCCAGAATCGCTGCCGGCAATCTCGGCAGCACCCGCATCGCGTTCGCGGTGGTGGCGTGCGCCACCTGCCCCGGCGTGATGCCGCGCAGTTCCGCCAGCACCTGCGCAATGCGCGCCAGTTCGCCCGGACGATTGCGCCGATCGGGTTCGTGCAGCCAGGCGGGCGGAATGTCCGGTGCGTCGGTCTCCAGCACCAGATGCTCCAGCCCGACGTCCACCGCGTGGCGGCGAATCTGCAGCGCCCGCTCGAACGTCATCGCGCCGCCCATCCCCAGTGCAAAGCCATGCTCGATGAAGGCCTGCGCCTGCTGCGCGCTGCCATTGAACGCGTGCGCGATGCCGCCGATGCGTGGATGGCGGCGCAGGTACTTCAGCAAGATGTCCTGGGATTTGCGCACGTGCAGCAGCACGGGCAGGCCAAACTCGACAGCCATGTCCAATTGCGCGGCGTAGAACCGTTCCTGACGTTCACGCGGCGGCCCCGAGGCGATCTCCGGCACGAAGAAGTCCAGCCCGATTTCGCCAATTGCGACAAAGCGCGGATCGCCCAGGGATTCCTTGATGGTCTGGCGCAGCACGTCCAGATCGGCATCGTCGGCGCGCGCGACGTACAAAGGATGAATGCCCAACGCATAGGCGCCGCCGGCAATGCTGGCGGCCAGGTCACGCACGACCGCGAAGTTGGCCCGCTCGATGGCAGGGATCACGATCGCCTGGACGTCCGCGTGCGCGGCGTGGTCCGCCACCTCGGTCCGGTCAGTGTCGAATTCTGGGGCGTCCAGGTGGCAATGCGTGTCGATAAGCATGGGCGTGTCCTCCTTGTGCGGATTATCCGCCCGCGGCCGCCGCGCGGACCCGCGCGGGCGGCTTTCGCTGCGGACCGGGCTAGTCTGACACCAGGCGGCCGTTTTCCATCAACAACTGTCGGTCGGCGCGGGCAGCAAGCTCGGCGTCGTGCGTGACGATCGCAAATGCCGTGCCCGACTCCTGATTCACCCGCGTCAGCAATTCGAACATGTTGTGGGCGGTGTGGCGGTCCAGGTTGCCCGTGGGCTCGTCGGCCAGCACGCACACGGGGCGCGTTACCAGCGCGCGCGCCAGCGCCACGCGCTGCCGTTCGCCGCCCGACAACTGCCCGGGAAAGTGCCCTTCCCGGGCGGACAGGCCAACCAGTCCGAGCACTTCGCGCGCGGCCTCGCGGGCCTTGTCGCGATTTTCGCGGCGCACGATGAGCGGCATCGCCACATTGTCCAGTGCCGAAAACTCGGCCAGCAGATGGTGGAACTGGTAGACGAAGCCCAGGCTGCGGTTGCGCACCGCGCTTTTCTTGGATTCGGACAGCCCGATGCCCACTTGGCCGTCAACGGAGACCGAGCCGCTGCTCGGCACGTCAAGCAGCCCCAGAATGTGCAGCAAGGTGCTCTTGCCCGATCCCGATGCGCCCACGATGGCGACCATTTCGCCGCGTGCGACGGACAGGCTGACATTGCTGAGCACTTCGATCCGGGCGGGGCCTTCGTCGTAGACCTTGACGATGTTCTCGGCCTGCAGCGCAGGCGTCGTGCCGGCCTGCGGTTTCTGCGTCGGGGTATCAATCATGGCGCAGCACCTGTGCGGGTTGCAGGCGCGACGCGCGCCAGCTCGGATACAAAGTCGCCAGCAGCGACAGCACCAGCGAGGTCACACCAATGGTGACGATGTCGCCCACCTGCGGGTCGGACGGCAGCGCACTGATGAAGTAGATTTCGCGCGGCAGGAAATGCACGCCCAGCATGCGTTCGATGAACGGCACGATCACGTCGACGTTGTAGGCGATGGCGATGCCGCCCGCCACGCCCAGCAAGGTCCCAATCACGCCGATCAGCGCGCCTTGCACCAGGAAGATGCGGGCCACTTCGCCGGGACCCGCGCCCAGCGTGCGCAGGATGGCGATGTCGGATTGCTTGTCCTTGACGGCCATGACCAGCGAGGACAGCAGGTTGAACGCCGCCACGGCCACAATCAGCGCCAGGATCAGGAACATCATGCGCTTTTCGGTCTGCACCGCGGCGAACCACGTGCGATTGTTGCGCGACCAGTCGCTGGCCATGACGTACGGCGGCAGGACGTTGCGCAGCTCGGCCGCGACTTCGGGGGCCTTCTGCATGTCGGCAATGCGCAGGCGCACGCCGGCGGTGCCGCTTTCGCGGAACACGCGCGCCGCGTCTTCGTTGTCCACGAAAGCCAGCGAGGAATCGTATTCGTAGTGGCCCGACGAGAACACGCCCACGACGGTGAACTGACGCATGCGCGGGGCAAACCCGGCCGGGCTGATCGAGCCCTGCGGCGCCATCATCAGCAGCGTGTCGCCCACCTTGACGCCCATGCCGTCGGCCAGCTCGTTGCCCAGCACCACGCCAAACCCACCGGGTTTCAGGTCGGTCAGCTTGCCCGACACCATCTGGCGCGGCAGGTCCGACACGTTGCCCTCTGTGCCGGGGTCGATACCCCTGACCTGCACGCCGCGCAGCGCCTGCCCGCGGACCAGCATGCCCTGCGCCGCCACGAAGGGCGCGCCAGCCTTGACCTCGGGATTGCGCTCGGCGGCGGTGGCAAACTGCTGCCACTGCTCAAGCACCCGTTCGGGCGATGCGCCGGGAAGATAAAGTTCGATGTGCGGCAGCACCGACAACATGCGGTCCCGCACTTCCTTCTGGAAGCCGTTCATCACGGACAGCACCACGATCAGGGCGGCAACGCCCAGCGCGATGCCCGCCATGGAACTGGCGGCAATGAAGGAGATGAAGCGATCGCGGCGGCCGCGTCGCTGGCGGATCCGGGCAAGCCCCGCGTAGCGGGCGCCGATCCATAGTTCGTAGGGTATTTTCAGCACGTGCGCATTATTGCATTAACCGCCCGGAAATCGCCCCGCGGATGTGCGGATCCTAGACCAGGCGTGACAACGTATGGCAGTTGGCCGCGGCGCTAAGTTCCCCATCCCGCCGCGGACTACAATCGCCGCCATGCTGATCGTCATTCCGGGCGCCCTGCCCGCCATTCCCTTTGCTGCCGAACTGGCCAAGCTCCTGCCCGAGCGCGCGCCCACCCTGCACGGCTGGCTGCAGGCCGCGACCGCCCGACCCCAGGCCTACGACCTGCGCGCGCACGGCTGCACGGCCTTTGAATCCTGGCAGCTCGAGCGCGCCGGATATTCACCCGAGCCGGGCCTCTTGCAAAGCGCGGGCCTCGGCCCGCTGCTGGCCGGGCAACACGCCGACACCCTGGCACCCGAACCCGTCTGGTTGTGCGAACTGGTCCATCTTGCGCTGGGCGCGGACCAGGCGTCGCTGCTGGATCCGGGGTCAATGGACCTGACTGAGTCGGAAACCGCCGCCCTGCTCGACACCGCGCGCCCCCTCTTTGACGGCACCGGTTTCTCGGTCGAACCGCTGTCGCCGCAGCGCTGGCGCCTGCGCCTGCCAGCGGACCTGCGCCCCCAGACCGCCAGCCCCCTGGCCGTGGCCGGCAAGCGCCTGAACGACTGGTGGCGCCAGGACGCCGAAACGCGCCCGTGGCGGCGCCTGCTGAACGAGATCCAGATGGCGTGGCACGAACACCCCGTCAACGACGTCCGGGCCGCCCGCGGCCTGCCGCCTGTCAACGCGCTGTGGCTGTATGGCGGGGGAACGCCCTGGACGGCAGCGCCCGCCGGCCCGGCGCAGGTGCTGACCGGACTGGACGCACCGCAACGCGCCGGCGACTGGGCTGCCTGGCTCGACGCGCTGACCGAACTCGACACGCAGCATCTGCGTCCGCTGGCCGCCGGCAAAGGCCTGCCCGCGACCCCCGTGCAAATGCTGCTGCTGGGCGATGACCGCAAGGTCGCCCTTGACCTGAAACCGCGCGGGGGCCTGCTTGGCTTGCTGCCCGCGCCCAAGAAGAACTGGAGCGCCTGGTGGTCTCACCCCGCTTAACGATCCGTCCGGCCGACCTGGCCGCCTGCCACGTCCTCGAATCCTCCGGCATCCACCCGCTGCTGGCCCGCTTGTGGGCCGCACGCGGCGTGACGCATCCCGACCAGACCCGGCTCGCCTGGCCGTCCCTGCTGCCGCCCGCGGGTTTGACCCACTCCGCCCATGCAGCCGCCGTCCTGGCCGACGCCATCCAGGCCGGAAAAAAGCTGCTGATCGTGGCCGACTACGACTGCGACGGCGCCACCGCCTGCGCCGTCGGCCTGCGCGCGCTGTCGGCGATGGGCGCAGATGTCGACTTCCTGGTGCCCAATCGTTTCGAGACCGGCTACGGGCTGTCTCCCGCCGTCGTGGAACTGGCCTGCCGCCACCGCGCGGGCAAGCCCGACATCATCATCACGGTCGACAACGGCATCGCCAGCGTCGACGGCGTGGCCGCCGCCAATGACGCCGGCATCGGCGTGGTCATCACCGACCACCACCTGCCGGGCGACACCCTGCCGGACGCGCTGGCCATCGTGAATCCCAACCAGCCCGGCTGCGGCTTTCCGTCCAAGAACCTGGCTGGCGTGGGCGTCATCTTCTACATGATGCTGGCCCTGCGCGCCGAACTGCGCCGCCGGGGCGTGTACGCCCCCGATGGCGGGCCGCGCCTGGACGCCTTGTCCGACCTGGTTGCGCTGGGCACGGTGGCCGACGTGGTCAAGCTGGACGCCAACAACCGCCTTCTGGTCACACAAGGCCTGCAGCGCATGCGCAGCGGCCGTTTGCAGCCCGGATTGCGCGCGCTCTTCGCCGTCGCCGGCCGTGAGCCGCGCAGCGCCAATGGCTTCGATCTGGGCTTTGCGCTGGGACCGCGCATCAACGCCGCGGGCCGCCTGGCCGACATGAGCCTGGGTATCGCCTGCCTGACCACGGACGACGAGGCGCAGGCGCTGGAAATGGCACGGGAATTGGACAACATCAACCGCGAACGCCGCACGATCGAAGCCGAAATGCGCGAGCAGGCACTGGCCGCGATGGAAGCACCCGACGCCGCCTCGGGCGCCACCGTCTGCGTGTTCGACCCGGGCTGGCATCAGGGCGTCGTGGGGCTGGTCGCCTCCCGCCTGAAAGAGAAATTCTGGCGCCCCACCCTGGCGTTCGCGCCGGCCGGCGACGACGAGATCCGCGGCTCCGGCCGTTCCATCCCCGATGTACATCTGCGCGATGCGCTGGACCTCGTGTCCAAGCGCCATCCCAACCTGATCCGCAAGTTCGGCGGTCATGCCATGGCGGCCGGTCTGACGCTGGGCAAGACCGATTTCCCGGCCTTCGCCCCCGCCTTCGACGCCGCCGTGCGCGAGCTGACCGGACGCGATTCCTTCGAGCCCGTCATCGAAACCGACGGCCCGCTGGAAACCGGCTACGCCAACGCCGACGTGGCCGGCATGCTGCAGCAGCAGGTCTGGGGCGCGGGCTTCGCCGCCCCCCTGTTCCTGGACGAATTCGTCGTGCGCAACCAGCGGCTGGTCGGCGAAAAGCACCTGAAGCTGTCCCTGGAACGCGGCCATCAACGCTTCGACGCCATCTGGTTCGGCCACGACCAATCCCTGCCCGAACACATCCAGGCGGCCTACCGCCTGGAACAGAACGTGTGGAACGGGATGGTGTCGGTGCAACTGGTGATCGAACACGCCGGTTAATGCACGACGGTGTCTGACACCCATGAAGCGCGGTCCGCGCAAAAAGGTGTCTGACACCCTCTGAGACACCGTCCACCAGCAGCGCTACTTGTTCACCAATTTCGCCGGCTGCGCCAGCGCCACCAGCGCGCCCACCACCAGGAAGCCGGCCAGCATGTACAGCCCCGTATTCGTGGTGCCGGTCAGATCCTTCAGCCAGCCCACCAGATACGGGCTGACGAAGCCGGCCAGGTTCCCCACCGAATTGATCAGCGCAATACCGGCGGCGGCGGCCGTGCCGCCCAAGAGCGCCGTCGGCAGGCTCCAGAACAGCGGCAGCACCGTGCAGATGCCGATGTTGGCCACCGTCAGCGCCAGGATCGCCAGCACCGTATTGCCGCTCCACACCGCCGACAGGAACAGCCCCACCGCGCCAAATAGCGCCGGCAAGGCCACGTGCCAGCGGCGCTCGCGCTGCCGGTCGGAATTGCGCGAGATCAGGATCATGCCGATCACGGCAAACAGATTCGGCACCGCCGTCAACAGGCCAATCGCCAACGGACTCTGCACCCCGGTGTTCTTGATGAGGCTCGGCATCCAGAATCCCACGCCGTACAGGCCCATCACGAACGAAAAATAGATCAGTGCCATCGCCCATACGCGCGGCTTGGTCAGCGCGGCGCGGATCGGCGGATCCTCCTTCTGCTGTTCCTCAGCCGCGATATTGCGGATCAGCACCGCTTTTTCGTTGGCCGTCAGCCACTTGGCCTTGTTGATGCGATCGTCCAGGTAGATCAGTACCAGCACGCCAATCGCCACCGACGGAATCCCCTCCAGCAGAAACAGCCATTGCCAGCCCGACAGGCCATGGTCGCCGTGGAAGGTCGCCATGATCCATCCCGAGATCGGGCCACCAATCAGGCCGGACATGGGCACCGCGGTCATGAAGAACGTGGTGATGCGGCCGCGCCGGGCCGCCGGATACCAATAGGTGAGATACAGGATGATGCCGGGGAAGAACCCCGCCTCGGCCGCGCCCAGCAGGAAGCGCAGGAAATAGAACATATGCACGCTGGTCACGAACATCATGCAGGCCGAAATGATGCCCCACGTGATCATGATCCGCGCAATCCAGATCCGCGCCCCCACCTTGTGCAGGATGATGTTGCTTGGAATTTCGAAGATGAAGTAACCGATGAAGAAAATCCCGGCGCCCAGCCCGTACACCGTCTCGCTGAACTGCAGCTCCTGCAGCATCTGCAGCTTGGCAAACCCCACATTGACGCGGTCCAGGTATGCCACCACATAGCAGACCACCAAAAGCGGCACCAGCCGCCAGCCCACCTTGCGATAGATCCGGTCCTCTTCACTGGCGTCAAGCGCCGGCGAGACACCGGGGGGCATCGTGTTTTCCATCATGTCTCCAATCCTCTGGCGGGATAGGCCGGCACGGGGCCGGCGTTTTCGCGGTCCATCCGCCCCAAACGGGGATATGACGGCCACCCGGCAAGCCTAGAGCCGCCAGGTTGACAAAAAACTGAACAACTCCGATTGCATGCCGGCAAACCCTGGAAATCGGACCCGCCCCCGGTCTGCCGACGCCCGCCCGCGAACTCGCGCCATCCACGGTAAAATGCCAGGTTTCGCACAAAAGTCATCACAGGATCAATCATGGAAGCCGAACGTCAGAACCAGCTCGCAGCCCGCCTCGCCGACTACGCGGAGCGCGAACAGGCTCTACGGAGGTATCTTTGACTACGATGCCAAAGCTGAACGCCTCCACGTCGTAAACGCCGAACTCGAAGACCCAGCCGTCTGGAACGACCCCAAGCACGCCCAGGATCTGGGCCGTGAAAAGAAATCGCTCGAGGTCGTGGTGGAAACGCTCACGAGCCTGGGCGCCGGCGTGGCCGATTCCCAGGAACTCTTCGAAATGGCCGCCGCCGACGATGACGGCGATACCCTCGAAGCGATCGAACTGGACGCCAACGACTTCCAGGAAAAGCTCGAAGCCCTGGAATTCCGCCGCATGTTCTCCAATCCGGCCGATCCCCTGAACTGCTTCCTGGACATCCAGGCGGGCGCGGGCGGCACGGAAGCGCAGGACTGGGCGTCGATGCTGCTGCGCCAGTACCTCAAGTACGCCGAACGCAAGGGCTTCAAGGCCGAGATCCTTGAAGAATCCGACGGCGAAGTCGCGGGCATCAAATCGGCCACGATCAAGATTGAGGGCGACTACGCCTTCGGCTATCTGCGCACCGAAACCGGC
>CBHWAL010000017.1:0-18607 GCA_966111495.1 uncultured Achromobacter sp.
CGCCATCGTTGCCGAAGCCATGACGGCCGCGCTGTCGGCGGGGCGGCGCGACATGGACTGGATGGGCGTCTGCATCATCGCGTGCGTGACGGCGCTGGGCGGCGGATCGCTGCGCGACGTGCTGCTGGGGCACTATCCGCTGACGTGGGTCGTCCACCCCGAGTACCTGTGGATGACGGGCGGCGCGGCCATCCTGACCGCGCTGATCGCCCCGGTCATGCGCCGGCTGCGCAGCGTGTTCCTGCTGGCCGACGCGCTGGGGCTGGTCGCGTTCACGGTCATCGGCTGCCAGGTGGCGCAGATGATGCAGTTGCCGATCACCGTGGTGCTGATCAGCGGCATGATCACCGGGTGCGCCGGCGGCGTGCTGCGCGACGTGCTCTGCAACGAGGTGCCGCTGCTGTTTCGCAAGGAACTCTACGCCAGCGTGTCCCTGGTGACGGGCGCGCTGTATCTGGGCTCGATGTCGCTCGGGCTGTCGGCCAACGCTTCGGTGCCCGTCGCGCTGGCTGCGGGCCTGACCATGCGCCTCATGGCGCTGCGCTTTAACTGGCAGATGCCCAAGTTCGTCTACCGCGACGACTGGGACTGATCGCGCAAGGCGATCAAATCTGTCCATCCGGCATTGCCCGGCGCAGGCCGCGCCACCCCGTGCCCGCGTGTGAAACATTAATTCTATTTCTGTTTCAATAGATTTCTAGTATCTTGTCACGGTCTCATAGCTTGCGTACGCAGTAGAAGGGGAGCCGATTGGATGTCAAAGCGCCCGCCACGATTCCGTATTTCCTACAGGAACAGATTCGTGAGTTGATAGTGAACGGCACTATCCGGCCCGGGCAGCCGTTACGGGAACAGGAACTGGAACAGCGTTTCGGCACCAGCCGCAGCCCCATCCGGGAGGCGATGCGTCTGCTGGAGCTGAGCGGGCTGGTGACGCATATCCAGCGCAAGGGCTTCCGGGTCACGCTCTATACCGAGACCCAGATCCGCCATCTGTACATGCTGCGCGCGGAGCTGGAAGCGTATTGCATCCGGCAGGTCGCGGAGATGCCCGATGTCGGCGCGCTGGTGGCCGAGCTGGGCACGTTGCACGAGGCCATCGTCGCGGCCATGGACCGGCTGGACGCGCGCGGCTTCATCGCGGCATCGCGTGATTTCTATCTGGCGGCCGCCCGCTACACCGGCAACGCCCCGCTGACGAGCATGCTCAGCAAACTGTACGAACAGATCGAACCGCTGGGCTACATGCTGGCGCGGCAGTCGCTCGAGGCCAACCAGATTCCGGCCTACACGGACGGCATCATCCAGGCGCTCGGCAGCCGGGATTTCGACCGCGCGGCGGAACTGACCCGCCGGTCGGGGGTGGAGGTCCTGCCCGAGATCCTGCGCGCCTACCGTGAGGCGTCGCTGGATTCGGTCTAGAAATCTGGCCCGGATTCGCCGGGGCATCAGCCCCGGAGCCCGGACAGCGGCCTTCAGCCGCGGGGCGGCGTGCGCACCTCGATGCCAGCATGCTGCAGGGCGCTTCGGATGCCATCTGCGAAGACCAGCGCATTGGGCTGGTCGCCATGGATGCACAGCGTGTCGGCCTGCACCGGCACGTCCTTGCCGTCCACCGACCGCACCAGACCTTCACGCACCATGCGCACGACCTGCGCCACCGCAATCTCCACGTCTTCGATCATGGCGCCGGCGCGAGTCCGCGGCGTGAGCGAACCGTCGTTCTGATACGAGCGGTCCGCGAAGACTTCGTTGGCGCTGGCCAGACCAATGGCGCGCGCCGCGTCGATCAGTTTGCTGCCCGCCAGCCCGTACAGGATCAGCGAGGCATCCACGTCCTTGACCGCCTGGCAGATGGCCTTTGCCAGCGGCTCGTCCTTGGCCGCCATGTTGTACAGGGCGCCATGCGCCTTCACGTGATGCAGCCGCGCGCCTTGCGAGGCCGCCACGCCGGCCAGCGCGCCGATCTGATACACGACGATGTCGTAGGCCTCGTCCGGACTGATCTGAATGACGCGGCGGCCAAAACCCGCCAGGTCCTGCAAGCTGGGGTGGGCGCCAAGCGCGACCCCTTGCGCCAATGCCGCGGCCACGGTCTTGCGCATGGTGGCCGGGTCGCCGCCGTGAAAGCCACAGGCAATGTTGGCGGAGCTGACGAATTGCAGCACCGCGGCGTCGTTGCCCATGGTCCAGGCGCCATAGCTTTCGCCCATGTCGCAATTCAGGTCGATGCGGGTGGTCATGATGGGTTCCTTTCTAGGCCAGCAGCGCGCGCAGCGGTTTCAGCGCGCCGTGCAGTTGGGCAAACGCGCGCTCGCGCTCGCCGTCCAGGCGCTGCGCTTCTTCCAGCTCGATCCGCTGGAAACGCAGCGTTTGGCCGGGCGCGGATTGTGCCAGGGCGGGCAGATCCACGGTGGCGATCTGCGCAATCTTGGGATAGCCGCCGGTGGTCTGCCGGTCGGCCATGAGGATGATGGCCTCGCCGCCCGAAGGTACCTGCACGGTCCCGAAACAGGCTGCTTCCGACAGCATCTGACGCGGCTGGTTCATGGCGAGTGGCCGTCCCAGCAGGCGGTAGCCCATGCGGTCCGACTGCGGACTGATGCGGAATTCCGAATCCGAAAACGCGCGGCGGCTGCTTTGCGAGAATTCCGGCCAGTGCACGCCGGGCAGAAAGCGGATGAATTCGCGCTGCTTGTTGCCCAGCGCCGCGGGCAGGTACACGCGCACGTTCCACAGGGCCTTTTGCAAGTCGGCGGCATCGCGGTCCGGCGCCAGCGGGCGGCGCAGAGACACGACGTCGCCCTTGGCGAGCGCGCGTCCTGCAAAGCCGCCGAACCCGCTGCGCAGGTACGTGGTTTCGCTACCCATGACGGGCGTCAGCGCAAAACCGCCATGCACGGCCAGATAGGCGCGCACGCCGGCGGCCGGCCGCGCGCCGAAAGCCAGCACGTCGCCCGTCCGGGCGATCAGGGGACGCAGCAGGGGAATGTCCTGGCCGTTCAGCGTGGCGCCCAGGTCGGCGCCGGCCAGCGCAAAACAGGCCGGCGCGTCGAATCGCAGCGTCGGGCCGGTCAGCGTGATTTCCAGGGTGGCCGGGTCGCCTTCGTTGCCCGCCAGGGCGTTGGCAAGCCGGTGGGCGCGTTCATCCATGGCGCCCGCCGCCGGAATGCCCTGATGCTGGTAGCCTTCGCGCCCGCGGTCCTGGAAGCTGGACAGCATGCCCGGCTTGATCACCGTCACGCTCATGGTTGGCTCCCCCGGATGCGGTCGAATTCGTCCGGCGAGATCGGCACGAAGCGCACCGTGTCGCCTGGCTGCAAGAGGGCGGCGGGTTCGCGGGCCGGGTCGAACATCACGAGCGGCGTGGCGCCGATGATGTTCCAGCCGCCAGGCAGCCGGTTTGGATAGATCACGGTCTGGCGGTTGGCGATGGCCACCGCGCCCGGCGGCACGGCGGTGCGGGGCGAGGGACGGCGGGGAATGTTCAGTTTTTCGTCGTGCACGCCCAGATAGGCATGGCCGGGGGCGAATCCCAGCATGAACACCATGCTGGGCGGTTCGCTGTGCAACTGGATGACGGCTTCGGGCGAGATGCGCGCCGCGCGGGCGACCTCGGCCAGGTCCGGACCGTGTTCGCCGCCATAGCAGACGGGAATGTCGACCTCGCGTCCGCCTGCGTCGTCCGCGGGAATGCCGCCGGCCAGCAAGGCCTGGATGTGCTCGGTGAGCGAGGCGTAAGTGGGGCCTTCGCCCTGTCCGCCAGGCCGGTAATGCACGGCGACGGCGACGAAGGAGGGCACGACATCGGTGACGCCCGGCAGCCGCGCGTCGCGCAGCTTGCGGGCAGCCGCCAGGCACGTGCGGCCGATGGCGGCGTCGATGTGTTCGCCGAAGGAAATGATCAGGCAGCGATCACCCTGGGGCAGGATGCGCCAGCGGGTTTCGGCCGGAGAAAGTGGGTCTGAATTTACGTTCAACGGCACGAAACCTGTAGTGACGGGTTACTTGGCGAACAACGAATCCATGTTCTTGAACGCCTTGAATTCCAGCGCGTTGCCCGACGGATCCAGGAAGAACATGGTGGCCTGTTCGCCGACTTCGCCCTTGAAACGGATGTAGGGTTCGATGACGAACTCGGTGCCAGCGTCGTTCAGGCGCTTGGCCATGGCTTCCCATTGTTCCATGGAAAGCACGGCGCCGAAATGGCGCACGGGCACATTGTGCGAATCGACCGCGCTGGTGGCTTTGTGGCCACACTCGCTGGGCGCCAGGTGAGCCACGATCTGGTGGCCGTAGAAATTGAAGTCGATCCATTCGGGCGAGCTGCGGCCCTCCGGACAGCCCAGCTTTTCGCCGTAGAAGGCGCGGGCTTCGGCCAGATCCCGCACGGGGAAGGCCAGGTGGAACGGCGGCAGGTTGGTTTGAGCGGACATGCAAGGCTCCGGGTCAGGCAAAGGAAAGATGATCGTTCGGGGTGGGCGACCGCCGCAATTGCGTCGGCAGTAACACCAGGACGTAGTTTAGGTATTGTTTTTTTTATAGCAAAACGATATTTTTCGAGGCTTAGCATGGAAAAAATTGATTGTGCTCAAGGAATTCAAGACCTTTATCGCCGTGGCGCGGGATGGCACCTTCACCGGTGCGGGGACGCAGCTGGGGCTCACGCAGTCCGCGGTCAGCGCCCAGATCCGGCGCCTGGAGGAATATCTGGGTGTCACGCTGTTTGACCGCGGTCCGCGCGCGGCCATGCTGAACGCGCACGGCCGCGAGATGCTGCCCCAGGCCGAGGAACTGGTCGCCATGGCCGAGCGCATGGCGGCGCCGGCCGGCGCCGCTCATGTCAGCGGACTGCTGCGCATCGGGGCGATTGCCTCGGTGCAGCAGGATCTGCTGGTCCATGCCGTGGGCGAGTTTCGCGCGGTGTATCCCGATGTGCGCGTACGGATCGTGCCCGGCGTGTCGCTGTCGCTGCTGGGGCAGGTGGATGCTGGCGAAGTGGACCTGGCCGTGCTGATCCGCCCGCCTTTCGCCTTGCCGCCCGAGCTGGGATGGCAGCCGCTGATGAGCGAGCCGGTGATGCTGGCCATGCCCGAATCCATGCCGGTCGCGCCTTGGCGGGAGCTGCTGGCAACCCAGCCCTTCATCCGGTACGACCGCGCGTCATTTGGCGGGCGGGTGGTGGATGTGTTTCTGAAGAAGCATCGGATCACCGTGCACGAAGCCGTGGAGCTCGACGAGATCGAGGCCATTGCGGGGATGGTCCGGCACGGGCTGGGCGTGGCGCTGCTGCCCCGGCTGCGCCGTCTGGACATGACGGGGCTGCGGCTGCTGCCGCTGGACGAGTACGCGTTTCACCGGGAAATCGGCATCATCGGCCGCCTGCCGTTCGACCCCGGCAGCGTTCGCGAAAAGATCGCGCAATGCCTGCACCGGGCGGCTATTGGTTCGGGGGTGGGCTGACTGCTTTGGAGCGGGCCCTAGTGCGACGGCATCTGGATTGGGCCGGTGTCAGACACCCCGGGCGCGCCAGGATAGATTTGCGGATGTCTCGTGGGGGTGTCAGACACCTCCACTGGCACACGCTCATCTTGGCCCAGGTGTCTGACACCCATTGAGACGCCGTGACGAGCCAGCGGCCATGTCCGCCGGGTGTCTGACACCGTCCCAAGCAATCTGATCAGCCAACAAAAAAGCCCCCGAAGGGGCTCTTGCCTTTACAGCCGGTCGCAGCGGACCGTGATCGGGTGATCGCGCAGGGCGGTCATGACGATGTCGTCGACCTGACCCTCCACGTCGGTGATCACGTAGCCGATCTGCCCGCGCGTTTGCAGGGTCTGGCTGACGATGTTCAGGCCGTGTTGCGCCATCAGGTTGTCCAGCGCGCCCAGCGCCCCGGGGGCATTGCGGTGCACGTGCAGGATACGCGTGCCGCCGGCCTGCTCCAGGTAAGGCAGTTCGGGGAAGTTGACCGCGCCCTTGGTGGTGCCGGCCTGCAGGAAGCGCACGAGCTTTTCGGCGACTTCGCGGCCGATGTTCTCTTGGGATTCCTGCGTGCTGCCGCCGATGTGCGGGGTCAGGATGACGTTGGGCATGCCGATCAGCGGGCTGGCCAGCGGTTCGTCGGCGCTCTTGGGCTCGGTGGGGAACACGTCCAGCGCGGCGCCGGCCAGGTGGCCGGATTTCAGCGCCGCGTGCAGCGCGTTGATGTCCACGACCGCACCGCGCGAGGCGTTGATCAGGATGGCGCCGCGACGCATGCGTCCGATGGTTTCGGCGTTCATGATGTTTTCGGTGGACTTGCCGCCGGGCACGTGCAGCGTCACGACATCGGCCTGTTCCAGCAGGTCGTTCAGCGTGCCGGCGGGGCGGGCGTTGCCCAGCGGCAGCTTGGCCTCGACGTCGTGATAGATGACGCGCATGCCCAGGCCTTCGGCCAGGGTGCTGATCTGCGAGCCGATGTTGCCGTACCCGACGATGCCCAGCGTCTTGCCGCGCGTCTCGAAAGCGCCCGCGGCGCTCTTGTCCCAGTGGCCCAGATGGACCCGGGCGTTCTTTTCCGGAATCCGGCGCAGCAGCAGGATGGCCTCGCCCAGCACCAGCTCGGCGACCGAGCGCGTGTTGGAGAACGGCGCATTGAAGACCGGAATGCCGCGCTGCATGGCGGTGTCCAGGTCGACCTGGTTCGTGCCGATGCAGAAGCACCCGACGACGCGCAGGTCGGGGTTGCCGGACAGCAGGGCGGCGTCCAGATGCGTGCGAGAACGGATCCCCGCCACTTGCACGCCGCGCAGGGCGTCGTGCAATTGCGCCGGCGGCAGGGCCGCGGCATGCGTGACGATATCGGTGTAGCCGGCGGCCTCGAAGACGGCGCGGGCGCTCGGGTGGATGTTCTCGAACAGGACGATTTGTGCCATGACTGCCAAGGGGTGGGTGAGAAACGTAATTATTTATTGTGGACCATTTTTGCTGCGGTGCAAGGAGTAGCCATTGAAGCGTTGTGGATGAATTGTTTCAGGCGCGCTTTAGCGATAGGCCTGGAACACCTTGGCGCCGCCTTGCTTGTCAACCAGCACGACGTCGTGCGGCGTCTTGCGTCCACCGTACTCCGGGCCGTCCATGCCGGGAGATCCCAGCGGCATGCCGGGGGCGGAAAGACCCGCCGCGTCGGGCTTTTCAAGCAGCAGCCGGCGCACGTCGCTGGCCGGCACGTGGCCTTCGACCGCATAGCCGTCCACCATCGCGGTGTGGCAGGAACCGTAGTCGGCCATGCCCGCGTTGCGGCGGATGGGGCCGGTGTCGTCGACGTCGTGCGTGACGACGTCAAAGCCGTTGTCGCGCATGTGCTTGACCCAGTCCTCGCAGCAGCCGCAGGTGGGCGTCTTCCAGACTTCGACTTTCACGGGCGTCTGCGCGGCCACGATGGCGGGGGCGCCGAGGACGGCGGCCAGAACCAGGCAGCGTGTGAGACGGGCGATGTTCATGATGCTCCAGGCGAAAAAGGTACGTTCAAAGGATACGCCAGCGCGGTGACGCGTCACCGCACCGACACCGAGCCCTTCATCCCCGCGGCGTAATGGCCGGGCTCCAGGCAACCAAAGGACACCGTGCCCGCCTTGTCAAAGCGCCACACGATCTGGCCGCGCTTGCCGGCTTCCAGCGACACGGCATTGGGTTCCTCGTGCCGCATGCCGGGGTCTTTCATCATCATGGCGTAGTGCGCCTGCAGGTCGGCATCGGTGCCCAGCACGAGTTCATGGCGGATCTTGCCGGAATTGCGCACGTTCAGGCGGACGGTTTCGCCGGCCTTGACGTCGATGCTGGCGGGCGAAAAGCGCATGGCGTCGTTCATGTCGATCTCGACCGTGCGGGTGACGCGCGCCGGATCGCCCGGCGTGCCGATGGGCGCGTCGGCAGAGGGCTGCGCGTGCCCGCCATGCGCGTGGTCACCTGCGGCCAACGCCGCGCCGGACAGCATGAGCGCCAGGGCGGCGAACGAAGTGCGTAGCAGAGTGCCTTTCACCGGAGTGCCTTTCACGTGAGTCCTTGCAGAGGGAATGAGCGTGATGGCACTTTAAGAAACCGGGAGTGACCCGATCCTGTCGCGCGGATTACGTTTTTGTAATGTTCGTGGCCGCCGCCGGATCCCTCAGCGTGATGCCGATCTCCGTGCCGGTGGTGTCAGACACCGCATCGACCTCGCCGCCGTGCATGTGCGCAATGGCGCGCACGATGGCCAGACCCAGGCCGTGGCCTTCGCTGCGCGGCGCGCGCGTCGGGCCGGCGCGGAAAAAGCGGTCGAAGATGCGCGGCAGGTCGGCGGCCGGAATGGGCGGGCCCGGATTACGGACCGCGACCCGCGCGCCGTTGGGGATGCGCGTGCAGGTCAGCACGATTTCGCCGCCCGGCGGCGTTGCCTTGATGGCATTGGAAATCAGGTTGGCCAGCGCGCGGCGCGCAAGTCCCCGATTGGCGGCCACGGTGGCGTCGCCCTCGCAGTGCAGCCGCACGTCATGTTCTTCCAGCGTGGCCTCGTAGTATTCCGCCACGCGCCGCGCCTCGGCGGCCAGCGACACCGGGGCCAGGTCGGCGGCGCGTTCGCCTCGGTCGGCCCGGGCAAGAAACAGCATGTCGTTGATCAGCGTCTTCAGGTCTTCCAGCTCTTCCAGATTGGATTCCAGCGCGTCGCGCAGCTCGGCCGCGTCGCGCGGCGCGGACAGCATGACCTGCGTGCCATTGATGAGGGTCGCCAGCGGCGTGCGCAGTTCGTGCGCCACATCGGCGTTGAAGCCTTCCATCTGCTGGTAGGCCGCCTGCAGCCGGTCCAGCGTGCGGTTGAATGAGCGCACCAGATCGTGCAATTCGCGGTCGGTGTCTTCCAGCGGCAGGCGGCGCGCCAGGTTGTCGGGCTGGATGTCCGCGGCCTGCCCGGACAGGCGGCGCGCCGGGGCCATGCTGCGGCGCACGGCCCAGGCTGCCAGGACGACGGTGGCGCCCACCCACAGCGCGCAGATCAGCGCGAGGGCCGTGCCGTAGGCATAAAGAAATTGCGAACTGGTCCGCGTGCTGACCGCCACCGTCAACTGCGCGCCGGGCAGGATGCGATCGTTCATGGCGACACGCAGGCCGCGCATGCGGCCGCCATCGGGCGTTTCAAGCAGGACCTGGCGGCCATCCGGCGAGGCCAGCGTCTCGGGCGGGGCGCCGCCGTAGACAGCCTGGCCCTTCGCGTCCACGATCCAGATGCCAAGTTGGCCTTGCCCCGCGCGCATCTGGTCGAAGGTCGCCGCCAAGTCGTGCAGCCCGCTGGCGCTGTTCTGCATGTCGATCAGGTGGTCGATGAGCTCGAGCTTGCCGCTGACTTCGGTGATCTCCTGGCGCTCGACCTCGCGCTTGAGCGCCCAGAACAGGGTGGCCCCGGCCAGGCTTGAAACCAGCAGCGCGATGGCGCCCAACAGCAGCGTCAGCCGCGCCTGCATGGACCGCACGCGCGGGCGGATCATCGGGCGCTGCCGCCCGTGGGGTGGCGCGATTCCAGCACATACCCCATGCCGCGCACGGTGTGCAGCAGTTTGGTGTCGAAGGGATCGTCCAGCTTGCAGCGCAGGCGCCGCACGGCGACGTCGATGACGTTAGTGTCGCTATCAAAGTTCATGTCCCAGACCTGTTCGGCCAGGGTGGTGCGCGAGAGCACTTGCCCTTGTCTGCGCAGCAGCAGCGCCAGCAGGTTGAACTCCTTGGCGGTCAGCTCCAGGCGGTGGCCGCCGCGCTGGGCGCGCCTGCTGGCAAGATCCAGTTCCAGATCGGCCAGGCGCAGCAGCGTGGGCTCCTGCGATCGGCCGCGGCGCAGCAACGCCTGCACCCGGGCCAGCAACTCGGAAAACGCGAAGGGTTTGACGAGATAGTCGTCGGCGCCACCCTCCAGGCCGCGAACCCGGTCTTCCACCGCGTCGCGGGCGGTCAGCATCAGGATCGGCGTGTCCTTGCGTGCGCGCACCGAGGCCAGGACCTCGAAGCCGTCCACGCCCGGCAGCATGACGTCCAGCACGATGAGGTCATACGCGCCCTCCAGTGCCAGGTGCCGTCCGTCGACGCCATCGCGTGCCACGTCCACGACGTGGCTTTGTTCCGACAATCCCTTTTTCAGGTAGTCGGCCAGTTTGGGTTCGTCTTCAATGACCAGGATGCGCATGGCCAAAAATTTACCACCCGCGGGCCGCACTCAGGCGCCAGCGCGGGGTGGAAATCAGGCCGTTTCGGCGATGGCGATGCGGTCGGCGGGAAAGCGCAGCGAGAAGACGCTGCCCTTGCCGGGTTCGCTGGTGATGAGCAGTTCGGCGTCGTGCCGCATGGCGATGTGCTTGGTGATCGCCAGGCCCAGGCCCGTGCCGCCGACGGCGCGCGAGCGGCCCCGGTCCACGCGGTAGAAGCGTTCGGTCAGGCGCGGCAGATGGCGCGCCGGAATGCCGATGCCCGTGTCCTGCACGCTGTAGCACGCGCCGCCTTCGGGCTCGCGTTCCCAGCGCACGGTGATGGTGCCGCCGTCCGGCGTGTAGCGCACGGCGTTGGTCAGCAGGTTGGACAGGGCCGAGGTCAGCTCGTTTTCGGCGCCCAGCACGTCCAGGGCTTCATCGATGTGCCAGACCAACTGGTGCCGGCCGCCCGACAGCGCCTCGATCTGCTGGCGCGCCTTCTGCAGCAGCGCGCCCATGTTGACCGCGCGTGGATCGCTGCCCGGCGACGATTCAAGCGTGGACAGCGTCAGCAGGTCTTCCACGATGGCCTGCATGCGGTGTGCCTGCTCATGCATCATGTCGATGTACTGCTCGCGCTGCTCTTGCGGCAGCGCGTCGTCGGGCATGTCGCGCAGCGTTTCCAGAAAGCCCGCAAGCACCGTCAGGGGCGTACGCAGTTCGTGCGAGACGTTGGCCACGAAGTCGCGGCGCGTGGTTTCCAGGCGCTCGATCTGCGTGACGTCGCGGGTGATGAGCAGGCGCTGGTTGCTGGCATACGCCGTCAGCTGCATCATCATCAGCCGTTCCTGGCCTTGCTGGCCCAGCCGCACCAGGATGGGTTCGGGCCAGGACGGGCGATGCGCGTATTCCACGAATTCCGGCGCGCGCAGCAGGTTCAGAAGGTTATGTCCGCGGTCGGCCGGCAGGCGCAGGCCCAGGTGCTGGCGCGCCATGCGGTTGCACCAGTCGATCTGAAAGTCTTCATTCAGCGTGACGGCGCCGTCGGGCAGGGCCTGGGCAGCAGCCAGCATCCCTTGCATGGTGTCGCGGGTTTCGGTCAGTTCACGCGCGCGGGCGCGCGTGTACCGATAGAGCGGGGCAAGAATGTCGTCCCAGGGACCGACGGAGGCGGGCGGGGCGGAGTCGGGTTGATGGGCCCAGCGGGAGACCAGCGTCAGCCGCCAGCTGCGCCATAGCAGCATGGCGGTCAGCGAGGCCGAAAACACGACCCAGCCCGCGGGATCTCCAATAAGCCATTGCGCCAATAAGGCAACCACCGCCCACAGGGCGACAAATATAAGCGTGCGCAGCCAGATCATCGTGCGCCAGTTTTACCGCGTCGGGAGCTGTGCCGTAAACCGATAGCCGCTGCCGCGGACCGTTTCCACGTGTGCGTCATGGCCGCTGGGTTCCAGGGCTTTGCGCAGGCGGCGGATGTGCACGTCGACCGTGCGCTCTTCCACGAAGACGTGGTCGCCCCAGACCTGATCCAGCAGCTGCGAGCGGGAGAACACGCGCTCGGGGTGCGTCATGAAGAAGTGGAGCAGACGGAATTCGGTGGGGCCGATCTGCAGGGACTGGCTGTTGCCCGACAGGCGATGCGTCACCGGATCGAGCTTCAGGCCGCCGACGTCGATGACGTCGTCAGTCAGTTGGGGCGCGCGGCGGCGCAGCACGGCCTTGATGCGGGCCATCAGCTCCTTGGGCGAGAAGGGCTTGGTGATGTAATCGTCGGCGCCGGCCTCCAGGCCGTCCACCTTGTCCTGCTCGGAGCCCTTGGCGGTCAGCATGATGACCGGGACGGCGCGGGTGCGCTCGTCGTTGCGCAGCTTGCGCGCCATGGCCAGGCCGGACGTTCCCGGAAGCATCCAATCCAGCAGGATCAGATCGGGAAGCTCGGCGCGGATCAGCGTCTGGGCCTGGTCGGCGTCGAAGGCGCGCAGCACCTTGTGGCCGGCGAAGGACAGGTTGACGGCGATCAGTTCCTGGATGGCGGGTTCGTCTTCGACGACGAGGATGGTGCTGGACATGTCGAATTGGGCACACTTCTGAGCGCCGGCGCGGCGCGAACATTGCGATAGTATGGCCGCAATATTTCAGGTATGTGACCGACTCGCGTCAATTGGCGGGTCCGGCTGGCCGCAGGCGCGCGCCCGATAGGCTACCATTGACCGATATATCGGGAATTCACCATGCAAAACCCCTCCGAATCGCAACAATCCGCAGGTTCCGGCTCGACCTCCACGCACTTCGGCTTCCAGTCGGTCCCCGAAGGCGAAAAGGCCCGCAAGGTCGCCGAAGTCTTTCATTCAGTCGCTCAGCGCTACGACGTCATGAACGATTTCATGTCGGCGGGCCTGCATCGCGTCTGGAAAGCCTTCACGATCGGTCGCGCCGCCATCCGTCCCGGCATGAAGGTGCTGGACATCGCCGGCGGCACGGGCGATCTGGCGCGTGCGTTCGCCAAGCGCGCCGGCCCCACGGGCGAGGTCTGGCTGACCGACATCAACGATTCCATGCTGCGCGTGGGCCGTGACCGCCTGACCGACGCTGGCCTGCTGCTGCCCACGGCGGTGTGCGACGCCGAGCGTCTGCCGTTCCCCACCGGTTATTTCGACCGTGTCAGCGTGGCCTTCGGCCTGCGCAACATGACCCACAAGGACCGTGCCCTGGCCGAAATGACCCGCGTGCTCAAGCCGGGCGGCAAGCTGCTCGTCCTGGAGTTCTCGCGCATCGCCAAGCCGCTGTCCCCGGCGTACGACTGGTATTCCTTCAACGTGCTGCCGTGGCTGGGCAAGAAGATCGCCAAGGACGAGGCCAGCTATCGTTACCTGGCCGAATCCATCCGCATGCACCCCGACCAGGAGACTCTGGCCGACATGCTGCGCACCGCCGGCCTGGAGCGGGTGCAATATTTCAACCTGACAGCCGGCATCGCCGCGCTGCACGAAGGCGTGCGCCTGGGCTGACGCCCGGCGTCCACGGCATATTTCGCCATCCTGCGGGGAACTTGTGGGGCGGCGGCTTGTCCGTTATTCTTACGCCATTCAGATTACTGTAAGAAAAGTCGCGCAGATGGTCTCGCGTATTGCGAGGCCCTCCCGTTGCTCGGGGCAGCGGGGGCGCGAGTACGAGGGAGCAAACCTATGTCCAAATTCTGTCTTTCGCGCTTTGTCGCGGCAGCGCTCATCGCCGTTTCGGGCGCTGCGCTGGTGACGGCGTCGTTTGACGCCGAAGCCCGCCGCGCTGGCGGCGGTTCCAGCGTGGGCCGTCAATCCTCCAATGTCACGACGCAGCGCCAGGCCACCACGCCGCCGGCTGCCAACAGCAACACCGCGGGCGCCACCGCGGCGCCGGCAGCCGCCGGTGCCGCCACGGCCGGCGCCGCGGGCGCCGCCGCCAAGAGCGGCGCTTCGCGTTGGCTGGGTCCCATCGCCGGCATCGCCGCCGGTCTGGGTATCGCCGCGCTGCTCTCCAGCATGGGTCTGTCGGGCGCATTCCTGGAGTTCCTGTCGTCCGCGCTGCTGATCGCCGCCGTGGTCTTTGCCGTCATGTTCATCATCCGCCGCCTGCGTGGCGCCGGTCCGCGCACTGCCACCCAGGGCGCATTCGGTGGCAACAACAACGCCTCGGGCCAGCAGCAACAGCAGCCGATGTGGCGTGAGGCCCTGAAGCCGGGCGCCGCAGCGCCGGCAGCTGCCGCACCGGTGGCCGCCGCTCCCATCGAGCCGCCGGCCGTCCTGCCCAAGGCGGGCGACGACAACAACTGGTTCGTGCCGGGCGATTTCGACACGCCGGCCTTCCTGAAGCAAGCCAAGGAACAGTTCGTCCGCATCCAGGCCGTCTGGGACAGCGGCAGCACCGACGGTCTGCGTGATTTCCTGACCGACGACCTGATCACCGAACTCAAGCCGCAGCTGGCTGAGCGCGGCGCGGCGCCCAACAAGACCGAAGTGGTCCTGCTGAACGCCGAGATGCTGGGCATCGAAACCGTTTCCGACGGTCACCTGGCCAGCGTGCGCTTCTCCGGCATGCTGCGCGAGGCCCCGGGCGCCGAGGCTTTCCGCTTCGAAGAAGTCTG
Source organism: uncultured Achromobacter sp. (assembly GCA_966111495.1). GTDB lineage: Bacteria > Pseudomonadota > Gammaproteobacteria > Burkholderiales > Burkholderiaceae_B > Achromobacter. Next base: position 14,317 of record CBHWAL010000017.1, read on the forward strand.
GAACCTGTTCAAGCCGGCCAATGGCGGCTGGTTGCTGGCCGGCATCCAGCAGATCCCGGTGGAAAACGCCAGCTAATCCCTGGCGGTCCGGTTCGACCGGCCCTCTGCCGCGCACGCCATCACGGCGTTCGCATGAACCGGCCCCCAAAGGGCCGGTTTTTCATGTGCCTTCCGCAAAACAGGCTCCCATCTAACCCGTTACACTCCCGATTTACCCATCAACTTCGGCAAGCCCCCTGGGGACTTTGCAACCGCCATGCTGCCTTTTTCGTTCCTGCCCACCCCCAAGCGCCTGGCCGTCAGCGCTCTGAACGCCCTGTTGCGGCGTGAGGACTGGGCGCGCGAACGCCTGGCGCGGCATGCCGGCAAGACGGTGCGGTTTGTCATGGGCGGCTTCACGCTGGGCTTGTCCATTGATAGCGACGGGCTGGCCGATCAAGCCGACCCGGCCGTGGTGCCCGACGTCACGCTGACCGTGTCGCCAGACAAGCTGCCGTTGCCGCGTCTGGGATCGGGGCACGAAAAGCCCGATTTCGCCGAGGCCACGCACATCTCAGGCGACGCGGCGCTGGCGCAGGTGGTGGCGGACCTGTCCAAGCAGTTGAGATGGGATCCGGAAGATGCGCTGGCCCGCGTGGTGGGCGATATTGCCGCGCTGCGCATTGTGGGCGGCGCGCGGGCAGTTGTCGGCGGGGCCCGCAACGCCGGTCAGCGGCTGGCCGAGAATGTCTCTGAATACCTGTCCGAAGAAAGCGGCGTGCTGGCGGGCCGCCCGGCGCTGGAACAATGGCGCCTGGACCTGGCCGACCTGAACGCCCGCGCCGATGCGCTGGCGCGATCGGCGGCCGCGCTGCAAACCCGCCTGGCCTCGGCCGGCGCAAAGCGGGGCGCCTGATCCATGTTCCCCTTGCTGCGCCTCTTTCGCATCATCGTCGTTTCGCTGCGCTACGGCCTGGACGAGCTTGTCCTGTCCAGCCTGAATCACCCGCTGGCCACGTGCCTGCTGCGCGTCATGCGTCTGGGCACGCGTCCGCGCTCGCCGCGCGGCCAGCGGCTGCGTCTGGCGCTGGAATCGCTGGGCCCCATTTTTGTGAAGTTCGGGCAGGTGCTGTCCACCCGCCGCGACCTGATCCCCGCCGACATCGCCAACGAACTGGCGTTGCTGCAGGATCGTGTGCCGCCGTTCCCGTCCGCGCGCGCGGCCGCCTGCATCGAGGCGGCGCTGGGCGCGCCGCCGGAAAAGCTGTTCGCGCAATTCGAGGTGGACCCGGTGGCGTCGGCCTCGATCGCGCAGGTTCACTTCGCGGTGCTGCACGATGGCCGTGAAGTCGCTGTGAAGGTGCTGCGTCCGGGAATGCTCAGCATCATCGAAAAGGACCTGTCCCTGCTGAAGATCGTGGCGCGCATCATCGAGCGCCTGGGCGCCGACGGGCGCCGCCTGAAGCCGCGCGAGGTCGTCGCGGAATTCGACAAATACCTGCACGACGAGCTGGATCTGGTGCGCGAGGCCTCCAACTGCAGCCAGCTGCGCCGCAATTTCGGTCCGGAATCCGGCCGCGGCGACATGCTGATCGTGCCCGAGGTCATCTGGGAATACACGGCCTCCACCGTCTTCACGATGCAGCGCATGTACGGCATGCCCGTGGGCCAGGTGGAACGCATGCGCGAGGCCGGCATCGATATCCCGACGCTGGCGCGCACAGGCGTGGAGATCTTCTTCACTCAGGTGTTCACCGACGGCTTCTTTCACGCCGACATGCACCCGGGCAACATCTACGTGTCGGACCGCCCCGGCACGCTGGGCAGCTACATCGCGCTGGACTTCGGCATCGTGGGTTCGCTGTCGGAGTTCGACAAGAATTACCTGGCGCAGAATTTCCTGGCCTTCTTCCACCGCGACTACCGCCGCGTGGCGCAACTGCATATCGAATCGGGCTGGGTGCCGCCGGATACGCGCGAGGAAGAGCTGGAGGGCGCGGTGCGCGCCGTCTGCGAACCGTATTTTGACCGGCCGCTGTCGGAGATCTCGCTGGGGCAGGTGCTCTTGCGGCTCTTCCAGACCTCGCGCCGTTTCAACGTCGAGATCCAGCCGCAGCTGGTCCTGTTGCAGAAGACCCTGCTGAACGTCGAGGGACTGGGCCGTCAGCTCGATCCCAACCTCGATCTCTGGAAGACCGCCAAGCCCTATCTGGAACGCTGGATGCGTCAGCGTGTCGGATTCAAGGGGCTGCGGCAAAGCCTGGAAAAAGAGGCCGTGCAGTGGTCGCAAATGCTGCCCGCTCTGCCCAGGCTGGTCCATGACCATCTGAGCCGACCCAATGTCTCGCCCGCGATGCTGGCCGAGATGATGCAGTTACGCCGCGCCCAAGAGCAGAACAACCGGCTGGTTGCAGCGCTGGTTGGTGTGCTGGCGCTGGCGGTCGGGGTCGCGATATGGGCGTTGACCCGATAGGCGGCGCGATGATCTAGACCTTACTGTCATGTTTCATTCATGAAACGGTCATCATAGCTTCGCGGGAGACGGCGAAAAATAGCGCTGCGCAAAGTGGCATGCAGCGCCCGAGCCTATAAGAACGCGCGCGCCATTCATCAATTTTCATAGCCCCACTAGCGGGACGAATACAAGGGCAGACAATGCTTTATCCAGAACTCTTCAAGACCATGGAAGCCGTGCGATGGAACATGGCGCATGACATCCCCTGGGGTGATTTCGACCGCAGCAAGCTCTCGGACGAACAGGCCCAGACGATCAAGATGAACGCGATCACCGAGTGGGCGGCGCTGCCGGCTACCGAGATGTTCTTGCGCGACAACCGCGGCGACAGCGATTTCTGCGCGTTCATGTCGGTGTGGTTCTTTGAAGAGCAAAAGCATTCCCTGGTGCTGATCGAGTACCTGCGCCGCTTCTGCCCGGATCTGGTGCCGACCGAGGAAGAGCTGCACAACGTGCGCTTTGAATTCGACAAGGCCCCTGAACTTGAAACGCTGATGCTGCACTTCTGCGGCGAGGTCCGCCTGAACCACTGGTACCGCCGCGCGGCCGAATGGCACACGGAGCCGGTGATCAAGGCGATCTACAAGACGGTGGCGCAGGACGAAGCGCGCCACGCGGGCGCCTATCTGCAATACATGCGCCGCGCGCTGCATGACCGCGGTCAGGACACGAGCGCAGAGGCGCGTCTGGCATTCTCGAAGATCGGGGTGCTGATGGCATCTGCGGGCCGCACGCAGCAAGCGCTGCATCCGACCAATCTGCACGTGAACAAGGATCTGTTCCCGAACGATACGGTGCAGTCGCGCCTGCCGGAGCCGGGTTGGCTGGAGCACTGGCTGGATACGCAGATCCGCTTTGACGGCGTGTGGGAGCAGAAGGTGGCGACGCGGATTCTGCACATCCTGTCCAAGCTGATGGACCGCAGCTTCGAGACGGTGAAGGATCTGAACCGCTACCGGAAGGAAGTGTCGGCGCTGATCGTTCCGAAGGACAAAGAGATCATCCTGGGCGGCGCCTGATCCCTCCTATAATCGCCGCATGCCTGCTGCCCGTTTCGAATCCAAGGTCCTGTCCCGCGACGAACTCGTCGCTGCCGTTGCTGCGGGCCGCTTCCCGCGGCCGCTGGTGTTCACGAACGGGGTGTTCGACATCCTGCATCGCGGGCATGCGACGTATCTGGATCAGGCGGCGCAGTTGGGGGCGACGTTGATTGTCGCCGTGAATACGGATGAATCGGTGCGGCGGCTGGGGAAGGGTTCGGAGCGTCCGCTGAATCGGATGGAAGATCGGGCGGCGTTGCTGGCGGCGCTGGGGTTTGTGTCGGTAGTGACGTCGTTTTCCGAGGATACGCCCGAGGCGTTGATCGGGGAGCTTCGGCCTGATCTGATCGTCAAGGGCGGCGATTACGACATGGAGACGTTGCCGGAGACTGCCTTGGTGAAGAGCTGGGGCGGACGTGCCGTTGCGATTCCGTTTGAGTTTGAGCGGTCTACTACGGCGTTGGTGAAGAAGATCCAGGGCGGGTGATGGCCTTGGATTGGTCTATCGGATGAATGGAAGGCGGCCTTGATGGCCGTCTTTTCTTTTGTGCTCGGGGCTTTGGCGAGTTTGCCGGACGGCTTCTTGAGTCGTGCCGCGGGTCTTCGTAGGTCGTTCCGCATGTTTTCGTAGGTCGCCCGACGCCGCGGTCACCGTGGAGGCGATCGCCCACGATTGCGGTCCGGAGCCTTCGCTCCGGACGTCCCCTTCGTCATCTTCGTCCGCCTTCGGCTCCCTTCAGATTCCCTCGGGCGCATC
>CBHWAL010000018.1:0-18353 GCA_966111495.1 uncultured Achromobacter sp.
CGTCGCGCGACATCCCCGCCATCAAGGTGCAGTCGCGCGTGGTGCCCAAGCTGGCGCTGGCCAGCTTCACGCTCAAGGGCGGCGACCTGGTGCTGAGCCAGCGCATGCACATGAAGACGCCCAGCTACCAGTTCAAGCAGTCTGCCTGCCGCGCGGTCGATCCCAAGATGATCGAGTGCCCGCTGGAAGACTTCACGGTGTACACGTGGCCCGCGCCGATGGACTTCGCGCAGAAGTATTTGGCGCAGCGCACGAACCTTACTGACGCGCAGCGCCAGTTGCTGGAAAAGCTCAAGCCGATGCAGATTACGCCGTTGGGCAAGCAGGGCATGCAGGATCCGGTGTGGGGCGTGCCGCTGTCGCTGGGCAAGGGGAAGTAGGACGCGTATCCGCGACGGCGCTTCGACCTCTGGGAGTTCCGTCGGTTTGCTACCAACGGCGGATGGTCGTAGTCATTCCGGCTACTTGAGTGGCCGAATGACTGCGCATAGATTGACCAAGGCCGATTTGCCTTTGCGCGAATCGGCCGAAATGGATGGTCCGCAGCCGAATGCCTTCATTGGTGCGTTTCCTCTGTCGTTTTCAGGGAGCACAGTCATGGACGTCCACTTTCTTGCAGGCATGTGCGCCTCGCTCATAAGCCGTCAGTTCCCGTCCGCACCGCTTGATAGCGCCGCTTCGCCCTGCGGCCGCGTGCTGCCGCCCATTTCCCGTCTTTCCCGCTGACCCTGATCCACGGAGCGTGCCTGCCACATCGACACCGAATGCGTATTAGCTAGAAAAAACATCGTCCTGCATGTTGGAAGTCCCCTTAGTGAACTTCGCCAAATACATCCATTAGGAGCGACAACAATGAAGCTAACTCGCCGCAAACTGAACGCAGGGGGATTGACCCTGCTAGCTGCAGGATCGTTGGGGCCGGCGTTCCGGGCCTCTGCCGCCGCTTCCGAAGGGCTGGTGGCAAATCTGCCGGAAGCCGATGACCGTTTCGTCACGGCCACAGACGCCTACATCTACGCCTACCCGCTGGTGACCATGGAGATGACCCGTCGGGTGATCACCAACGTCGCCGAACCCAAGGGCACGCGAGCGCCCATGGGCCAGCTCATCAAGTTGCGCCAGTACCCGGACGCCACGTTCCGCGACGTGACGGCGCCGAACGCCGACACGCTGTACACCACGGCATTTTTTGATGTGGGCGACGAGCCCTGGGTGGTCAGCCTGCCCGACCTGAACGGCCGCTACGCGCTGTTTCCGCTCCTGGACGGCTGGACCACCGTGTTTGACGTGCCCGGCAAGCGCACGACCGGCACCGGCGCGCAGACCTTCATCGTGACGGGGCCTGGCTGGGAAGGGACCGTGCCGCAGGGCATGAAGCAGTACAAGTCGCCGACGAGCATCGTCTGGCTGCTGGGCCGCATCTATTGCACGGGCACGCCCGAAGATTACGCCGAGGTGCACAAGCTGCAGGACCAAGTGAGGCTCGCGCCGCTCAGCGGGTGGGGCAAGGACTGGAAGGCGCCGCAGGGCAAGGTCGATTCGGCCATCGACATGAAGACGCCCGTGCGCGACCAGGTCAACAACATGGATGCGGCCGAGTATTTCTCGCTGTTTGCGCAACTGCTCAAACGCAATCCGCCGACCGTGGCCGACGCGCCCATGGTCGAGAGACTGGCCACGATCGGCATCGTGCCGGGGCAGGATTTCGACAAGTCCAAACTGCCCGCCGACTTCGCCAAGCGTGTGCCGGAATCCGGCTTCGCACGCATCATGGCGCACTTCCGGTCCAACGATGGCGACATCCAGCACATTGACGGCTGGGGCTTCACGACCAAGACGGGGATCTATGGGACGAACTATCTGCAGCGGGCCTTGGTCACCGCGATCGGGTTGGGCGCGAACCGGCCGCAGGACGCCGTCTATCCGACCTCGTTGCGCTCGTCCAATGGGGCGATCCAGCGCGAGTACAACGGGTCGGAAAAATACGTGCTGACCTTCCGCAAAGGGCTGACGCCGCCCGTCTCGGGGTTCTGGTCGCTGACCATGTATGACCAGAACTACTTCTTCGTCGAGAATCCGCTGAACCGCTATTCCATCAGCGAACGCCAGCCGCTCAAGCGCAAGCCGGATGGGTCGATCGATCTGCTGATCCAGAACGAATCGCCGGGTCCGGAGATGGAGTCGAACTGGCTGCCGGCGCCCAAGGGCCGGTTCATTCTGATGATGCGCCTGTATTGGCCGAACGAAAGCGATCCTCCCATCTTCAAGGGCTGGTGGCGGGTGCCGCGGGTGCGGCGCGTGAGCTGACGCAGTCTGGGCGGCTGGGGGCGCCCGGGGCCCTTCCGGGGCGCACCCTCATGTATCGATACGCCTTCGGGCCGGAGGGTACGCGATGAAAATGCACGTCATTGCTTGTTTGGCATGCGCGGCGCTGCATGCCGGGACCGCGATCGCGGCCGAGCCGCAGCAGCCTGCGCCCGCCGCTGACGCAGCGCTGTCCGATGAATGGAAGTTCTCGGTGTCGCCGTATTTATGGGCGCCGGCGTTGTCCGGAAAGATCACGCATCGGCGGCTGCCGCCCGTCGACGTCAATGCAAGCTTCGACAAGATCTTCGACAATCTGGATTTCGCGGCCATGCTGATGGGCGATGCGCGCAAGGGCCGGTACAGCATCTTTGGCGACCTGCTGTACGTGAAGGTCGGCGCGCAAGGCGACACGCCGCGGGGCATCCTGGCCGACAGCGCGGACGTGAAGAACGAGTCGTTCACGGGCATGATCGGCGCGGGCTATTCGGTGCTGGATCGGTCAGAGCACAGCCTGGATGTGGTGGGCGGCCTGCGGGTCTGGTCGGTGGACAACAGCATCAGGTTCAATGGCCCGCTGACACGCGGCAGGAAATATAGCGACAGCGCGACATGGGTGGACGCCATGGTGGGTGTTCGCGGCACCTACAACTTTCATTCCAAGGCCTATCTGACGGGCTGGGGCATGATCGGGGCGGGGGGCGCTCAAGCCGACTGGGACCTGGGGCTTGGCGTGGGCTACAACTTCAGCAAGTCGGTATCGGCCACGGTGGGTTACCGCGCGATGGGCGTGGACTACGAGCGCAATGGCTTCAAGTACGACGTGGTGCTGCAGGGACCGATCGCGGGGCTGACGATCCGGTTCTGACGATACGTGCCCGGCGCTGCGCTCAGCGCAGGTCGGCCACGTTGACGGTCGCGGCGCCGCAGGCCTGCACCAGTTCAGGGTCATGGCTGGCAAACAGCACGACGCGATCTTGCGCCCAGCGCTTGAACACGTCTGCCAGCACGCCGCGCGCCTGCGCGTCCAGCCCATTGCTGGGGCCATCGGCCACGACGACCGCCGGATTGCCCAGCGCGGCGGCGGTCAGATAGACCTTGCGCCGCGTGCCCGTGGACATCTGCTCGAAACGCTTGTCCAGATGCGGCTCAAGGCCCAACTGGCGGGCCAGTTCCCAGATCGAATCGTCCAGCGTCACCCCTTTGGCCCGGGCCGCCTGTTCCAGCAGGCCGCGTCCGGTCTGCTCGGGAAACGCCATGCAGTTGTCCGGCACGTAGGCCAGACGGGACTGTGCCGCTTGCGGCGCGTCGCGCAGCGAATGGCTGTCGATGAGCACGTCGCCGCTGTCCGGCGCGAGGGTCCCCGCGATGATGTTCAACAGGCTGGATTTGCCCGTGCTGTCCTCTTCGCACAGCGCCACGCATCCTGGCGCAAAGGTATGCGTCAGTCCCTGGAAAACGATGTAGTCGCCGTAGCGCTTGCTGAGATTGTCGATGCGTAGCATGCGGCAAGTGTACGAGAGGAAGGCCGGCCGTGGGTTGTGGTGTCCGCAACCGGCCGTTAGCATCGGCGGCCACCCACCCCAAAAAGAACCGGAGACTTCATGACTGCGCCCATTCCTGAATTCACCCATGCCCTGGTGACACGCGACGCGCGCGGCGTGTACACCTTGCAGATCCACGACGCCAAGAGCCTGAACATCCTGGCGTCCGCCGTCACGCTGAGTCTGACCGACGCAGCACGCTGGATCGCGGCGCAGGACGACGCGCGCGCGGTGGTGGTTCGCGGAACGGGAGAAAGGGCATTCGTGGGCGGGGCCAATATTTACGAGATGGCCGAGCTGGATCCGCCGGGCGCGCGTGCGTTCATCATGCGGCTGCGTGACCTGTGCGAGGCGGTGGCGGACATTCCCGTGCCGACCATCGCGCGATTGCCGGGCTTCTGCCTGGGCGCCGGCATGGAGCTTGCGGCCGCCTGCGACATCCGGTTGGGCTCGGCCGACGGCGTCTTCGGCATGCCCGAGGTGCGCGTCGGCATTCCCTCGGTGATCCATGCGCTGCTGTTGCCTGCGCTAATCGGCCAGGGCCGGACCAACTGGCTGTTGCTTACCGGCGAAACGGTGGATGCGGCGCAGGCGCGGGATTGGGGTTTTCTGGAATTCATGTGCGAGGCGAGCGGGCTGGACGCGCTGGTCGAACGCACCGTGGCGCCAATTGCCGCCAGCGGCCCGCGCGCCGTGCGGTCACAGAAGGCCCTGTTGCGCGACTGGAGGGAATCGTCGATCCAGGCGGGTTTGGACCGCAGCGTCGAGGCCTTTGGTGAGGCCTTCACCACCGACGAGCCGCGCCAGTGCATGGCGCCTTTCCTGGCGCGCAAGCCGCATCGCCAGGCATGAAGGTGAAGCCCCGCGGGCGGGGCCACACTGCCTTTTATTGCACGCGGGTCGGGGTCGCCACGCGCGAGGTCTGGGCGGGCATGCGTTCTATCGTCAGCGCATCCGGTTCAGCTGTGGACGGCCGGAGCACCACGGCCTTGTTCGCGCTGGCCGCGCCCAGGTTGGGCAGGTCGGCCGGCCGCGCGGCCACGGCCGCGAACGGACCGCCGCCGCTGGCCGGGACGCCGTCCAGCGTCAGGTTGGCGGCCCAGGTGCCGCTGCGGCGCGACAGCACCTGATAGCGCTGCGGAGCGCCCGCGGCGCGTGCAACCACATACAGCGTGCCGTCGACCAGGCTGATGGCGGGCGGCGATGCGGCTTCGGCGTCCAGCTTGCCGAGCTTGCCGTGTTCAAGCAGCCAGAGCTGTCCGCCCGCGCGCTCCAGGATGGCGAGCACGACGTTGCCGGTGTTGTCGGCGTGGATGGCGGGGCGGCCGATGTAGGGCACGCCCATGTCGGCCGGCGCGCTCCAGTCCATGTCCAGATCGGTGGTGTCGCCGGCTTCGACCAGTTTGGTCAGGTGGTTGTTGGCGCGCTGCCGGAAGTAAAGCTCGACGCGGTTTTCATGGTTGCGGATGGCGGCCAGTCCGCCGGCGGCTTCCGGCGCGGCGACGCGGCGCCAACCTTGCCATTCCGACCGCTGACCCTTGGCGGCGGGGAGCTGGCGGGTATAGAAGAGTTCGCCCTTGGCGGCGATCGCGAACACGACATAGCGCCCGTCGGCTCCGCGCGCGGCGGCGGGGGAACCCGAGGCGCCTTCCAACGGCGGCAGCGCCTGCCAGGTGCTCCAGCTGCCGTCGATGCCGGACGGCGTGATCCAGTGCAGCAAGCCGTCATAGCCCAGCGCGACGGCGGCGGCCTCGCCGCGCGGTGCGACGGCCGGGATCTGCGTGACACGCAGGCCGCCCAACGCCTGCCAGCCCTGCCAGGTGCCGTCATGGCGCTGCTTGTTGGCCCAGACGCCGCCCAGCGGATCGCGCGCCATCAAGCCGGCGGTGCCGTCGGCGTGGGCAAACGACACCACGGGGCCGGTGGTGCGGCCGCCCAGGCTGTGCCAGCGCTTTTCGCCGGAATCCCAGCTGTTCACGGCGGCGTTGGTCTCGCCCGCGGCAAACACGACCAGCCCGCCGCGTCCGTCGGGGTAAAGCTGCGGCGCGATGTCGTGACGTGACACGTAATAGGCGCGCTGCACCCACGCGGCCGCGGGGCCGGCCGGTTCCTGGCAGCCCTTCGGTCCGGCGCAATAGTGGTAGTCGTTCCAGGCGTAGTGCTGGAAGATCACCGACTTGCTGGCGATTTCCGCATCGGCCAGATTGGTGGCGCGCTCCTGGCTGGGGTAGTCGATGTAACCCGTCTCGGCATAGTTGCCGGGTGCGCGCAGCATGGCTTCGCGCGCCAGCCGCGCGCTGGCGATGTGGTCGGGATGCCCGTGGCCCGCGCAGCGCCAGCAGAGCTGGGTGTAGGGCACGCTGATCGTGTCGTCCAGGTGCCGCACGGTGGTGGGGCCATATTGGCGGATCATCTCGGCCAGCGTGTCGACGAGCTGCTCGCGCGTGTAGACCTCGGGATGGGGGCCCAGCGTGTCCACGTTCTGGTGGGGTTCGGATTCGGTGCGGCTCAGCGGCGTCAGGCTGCCCCAGCCCTTGCCCAGCCACGGATCCTTCAGGCGCATGTGCCAGAGCTGCACCCGGGGGTTGCCGGTCAGCGTGAAGCGCGCAATCTGGCGGCCCGCGACGATGCCGGTGTCTTCCTTCCAGGCGTCCGGCTGGTGCGCCATGTAGGCGTAGGCGGCGCGCACGCCCCGCTCGCGTCCCAGCATGTAGCCTTCGCCTTCCCCGGCGTCGCTGGCGGTCAGGTAAACCAGGCGCACGCAGCCGCCCGCCTCGATGTTCGAGGCGACGTCTGGATTCATGAAGAGCAGGTCGTCATCGAGGTGGGCGACGAAGGCCAGGTCCTTGATGCCGTGGCACTCGGCCAGCGACGGCGGCGCGGCCAAGGCGTGGGTGGATATCAGGGCTACGGCCAGGCAGCAAAGGGCTTGGCACAGCGGGCGCAGCAAGGCAGTCAAAGCGGGCATAAAAAAAGCGCTGCAGGTTGGAGGTGCAGCGCGTCTTGAAGTGGTAAAGAGTGCGGAAAGTATAGCTGCGGCGCGGACGCGGGCAGCAATAGGCGCTTGCCCGGTGTGGCGTGGGACCGACGTTTTGTGACAGGCCAAATGGGGGACGCGTTATGCAGGTGTCTGACACCCTTGAGACGGCATTGCAGGATGAAGTCGATCTCTTTGGGTGTCAGACACCTGCCAAGCACGAGCAAGTGTCTCGCGCGGGGGGCGGGTCATCAAAAAGGGGACACCGTTGATGATGTCCCCCATTCGTTCAACGTGCCGACTCGGTGCTGACCACCAGCTTGTCCGCCCGCGCGGTGCGCGTGCGGCGTTCCAGCATCACTGCCCACAGCCACAGCGGCATGCTGGCAATCGCAAGCAGGCTGCCGACCCAGCCGGTCGACGTCCAGCCGAACCCCGCAGCAATGGCGAGGCCGCCCAGGAACGGCCCGAGCGCGTTGGCCGTGTTGAAGGCCGAATGGTTGAGCGCCGCGGCCAGCCCTTGGGCGTCGCCCGAGACGTCCATCAGGCGCGTCTGCAAGACGGTGCCCAGCGCGCCGCCCACACCCACCAGAAACACATTCAGCGTGATCAGCCAGACGTTGTGGGCCATGAACGGGAAAAGGGCCAGCACCACGGCCGACCAGAGCAGCAGCAGGCCGGCCGTGCGCATCACGGCGCGATCGGCAAAAACCGGCACGACCATGTTGCCTACCGTCAGGCCGACGCCGAATGCGCTCAGCACCAGCGGCACCATGGCGGGCGTCACCTGCGTGACGGCGGTCAGCGTGTCCGCGAGATACGTATAGATGGAGAACAGGCCGCCGAATCCGACGGCGCCGATGGCCAGCGTGATCCAGACCTGGCCGCGGCCCAGCGCACTCAGTTCGCGCAGCGGGCTGGCCTTGGGATCGGCGGCGGTGTCCGGGGCGTACGCGCGCACGCTCAGCATGGTTAGCACCGCCAGCAGCGACACCAGGCCGAAGCTCCAGCGCCAGCCGATGACCTGGCCCAGCCAGTTGGCCAGCGGCACGCCGACGATGGTGGCCACGGTCAGGCCCAGGAACACGCGGCCCACGGCCACGGTGCGCCGGTTGGCCGGCACCATGGAACTGGCCACCAGCGAGGCGATGCCGAAGTAGGCGCCATGCGGCAGGCCGCTGAGGAACCGGAAAAACAGCATCCAGTGGTAATTGGGCGCGATGGCGCTCAGGCCATTGCCGATGGCAAACAGGCCCATCAGCGCAATCAGCAGCCGGCGGCGTGGCATGCGGGCGCCCAGCACGGCCAGGATGGGCGCGCCCACCACGACACCCAGCGCGTACGCGCTGATCACGTGGCCGGCGGTCGGGGCGTCGATGCCCAGCGACTGCGAGAAGTAGGGAAGCAGGCTCATCGTCGCGAATTCGGTGGTGCCGATCGCGAAGCTGCCAACGGCAAGCGCCAGCAGCACCAGGGCGGGCCGGTGCTGCGAGGAAACGGAATGGGACATGGAGACGACTGAGAGGGATTGCGGAATGCTGCAATGCAACAGCGGCATTGTAGAGGGGCAAACCTGTCATTTACATGTCGGGGTGTCTCGGAATGTTCGAGCGAGGAGAACGGTGGCCGGAAACTCGCTTTACACGCGCTGCGGGGTGATCTTCGCGCCGCTTGATATTTGTTGGTGTTCTCGTCCAAACAATAAAAAAGCTTCGATGGTTCCGGTGCCGGCCGGTCAATAGATTGAAAAAAAACGCACCTCTCAATGAATCAGGTGATTTCTCTTGAGCTGATTTTTTCGACAACGACTGCGCACCGGCGCTGGGTGGACACGCTATGAACCACATCTTTTCGTTCGTCTTTAGAGCAACCCCAACCACAACGCAAACCACGCGGAGGGCCGTGGCTGCTGCTACCTGTCGCCGTGGCAAGCCTCGCAAGGCGCGCCGCGCCGCCTCAGCAACTGTCGTTGCCCTGGCCTGCGCTGGCTGCCTGGGAGTAGCGGCGAATTCCCACGCAGGCGGCCAGTTACAGCTGTGCAACCCCGACACGGCGGACGGGATCTCCATCAATTCCGCCTACGGACCGAACAATGCACTGTTCTGCGACAGCGGCAGCGAGGCGTTTTCCCTGAACAACATCGAGAGCATCAGCACCGTGGCAGGCTTTGCCGCCTCGACAGCTCGAATCACGGGTTATGCCGATGGCACGCTGGAATTGAAGGGCGAGAACGGCATTTCCATGCTGAGCGGCGTCAACATGAACGGAAACCGGATCACGCAGGTCGGCGCGGGCAATCTGGCATTAGGCAGTCAGGATGCCGTCAATGGGTCGCAGCTTTTTTCCACCAACCAAAACGTGCAGGCCAACACCACGGCAATCAATACGCTGGGTGGCGTGGTGGCGCAGAACACCGCCAACCTGACCACACTGACAACCAGCCTCAACAACGGCGCCGTCGGCCTGGTCCGCCAGGATGCGGTCACCGGCGCCCTCACCGTGGCCGCGTCCACCGGCGGCAATGTCATCGACATGACGGGTACGGACGGCACGCGCACCGTCACGGGTGTGGCCAGCGGCGTCATCTCGGCAACCAGCACGGACGCCGTGAATGGCAGCCAGCTCTACGCGATTTCGCAACAGGTCGGCCAACTGAACGCCGCCAATGCGTACGTCAGCGTCGACGGCGCGGGCGATGGCAGCGACGACGCGGCAGCGGGCGCGGGCACGATGGGCGCGGCGGTGGGCGCCAACGCAACGGTCACCGCTTCCAACGGCGTGGCGATCGGCGCGAACGCATCGGCGACAGCGGCCAACAGCGTGGCGCTGGGCGCGGGCTCGGTGGCTGACCGCGCCAACGCGGTATCGGTGGGCGCGCAAGGCGCCGAGCGCCAGGTCACGAATGTGGCCGCAGGCACGCAGAGCTCCGATGCCGTGAATGTGGGTCAACTTAACCCCGTGGTGACCGGCCTGGGCGGCGGTGCGCAAATCGACGCGGCCACGGGCGCGGTCACGGGCCCGGCGTATCAGCTTGATGGCCAGACGTACTACAACGTCGGCGACGCGCTCGGTTCGCTGGACACCACCGTGCAGCGCAACCGGGAAGGCCTGGCTCGCCTGGACAACCGCATCGATCAGACCAACCGCACCATTGACGAAGTCGCGCGCAACGCCTATTCAGGCATCGCCGCCACCACGGCGCTCACCATGGTGCCGGAAGTCGACCCCGGCAAGCGCTTTGCGCTGGGCATTGGCGCGGCCACATACCGCGGCTATCAGGCCGTGGCGGTGGGCGCGTCGGCGCGCGTCAATGACCGCGTCAAGCTCAAGGCGGGCGTGGGCATTGCCTCGGGCGGGCCCACGGCCGGGATCGGCGCATCGATGCAGTGGTGATCGCGCTCACACCGTCACCACGTTCAACCCGCCGTTTGCCACGCTCTCCGGATTCGCGCCCGACACAAACAACCGGAAGTCGTTGTGCGCGAAGTTGCCGATCACCTTGGCCTGCGTGGCGATAAGGGCGCCGGCGTCGCCGTTGGTCAACAGGTTGTTGCCGGTGACGGCGGCGTCAAACGCCGGGAAATGGCTGTAGGCTTCCAGCGCGTTGTCGGCGGCGCGCAGGCAGCGCCACGCGGCAAACTCGCCGCCCGTCTGAATGATGGTCAGCATGGCGCGCGCCGCCTCGGCCCCGAGCCGCAGGCTGGACAGGTGGTTGCTTTGCAGCATGAACGTGCCGTCGCCTTCCGGCACCATCTTGCCCGTGCGGATGCCACCGCCCAACAGCTTCAATTGATCCGTTGTCAGTTCCGGAAAATCCCCTGACTCCGCAAAGAGCGCAATGCCGCCGCGCAGGCGGTTGTCGCGCACGGTGGTGTCGGCGTCGTTGTCCAGCAGCGCCAGCGCGCAGGACAGCGGATCGGCCAACAGCGCGGCAGCCAGCGCGGCGATGGCGGGGCGCAAGCGCTTGGCCGCCGGCGTCTCGCGGCCAAGCTGCGTGGCCAGCGTCGTCAGCGCCGACTGGATGCGTGGCGTCATCGTCAACGCATTGCCCGCGGCGCCGGCGCGCAGCAGCGCCGCGATCTCGGCGGTCATGGCCTTGCGCGCGTCCATGGGCTGGCGCGACAGGGCCGAGGCGGCGCGATCGTCGTCATCGTCCAGCATCGCATCGGGCGCAAGCGCGCGCTTCAGCGCGGCCAGCGTCGGGGCGCGGGTAAAGAGCTGGTCGAGGCGTTCGGCGTTGCCGCGGCCGGCGGCATACAGACGGCAGGTCTCGATGTGCACGCGGCGGCTGCCATCGACACGCACCAGACTGTTGCCGGGGCCGGCCGGTCCCGCGCAATCGACGCGCGACAGCCGCAGGTCCGCGCATTGGTTGAAAGCGATCGCGGCCGGCTGGCCGCGCCGCGTGATCACGAGGTCGGCAATGGAAACGCTGGCAAAGCCGTCCAGGCTGAACATGCGTTCTTCCAGCATCAGCCGGCTGGCCGAGCCGCACCCATGCAGCATCAGGCGCACGCGCGGCCCCTTGATGATGAGGTCGTCATCCAGCTTGTGGTCCCCCGGCGTCAGGCACAGGCAGATGTCCATGCGGTCCTGTCCGATTAGCGTGCGCAGCGCGGTGTCCAGCGTCGGGAAATCGCCGGCCGGGCCAACGGTAAGGCAGCAGCCGCCGCCGTGCGTGCGCCGGCACAACGCATCCAAGGCTTCTTGCACCGAATAGGCTTGCTCCGCGAGCAGGTCCGCGCAGTTGCGGGGGTCGTAGGCCACCTCGGATGCGAGCGCCAGGGTCGCCGTATAGCGCAGCGGCAGGTAGCGGTCGGAAACGGGCAGGCCCGCGCGCAGCAGTTGCGCGGTGGCGCGTTGCACGGGGCGGGCGGCATCGCAGGCGAGCGACCAGGCAATCGACGCCACGCCGTCCGCGCCGGTGGCCACGTCCTGCGTGGCCGTGCCATTAGGGAGGCGGCCGGCGTCCACGGTGAAGCGCACGATGGCGCCCGCCACCGGCAGGCTGCCGTTGGCCACGCCCGCGCGCAATTCGGCGGGCAGCGGCACCACGTCGGGCGTCATGGCGGGATTGGGCTTGACGCTCTGTCCGTCGCCGCCCGCGTAGTAGAGCTGAGTCAGTTCCGTCAACGCGGGAAAGAGCGGGCGGCAGTCGCTGACGGCGGTCCACGCGCCGCCTTGCCAGCGCAGCAAGGCTAGCCGCGCAAACGCCCGCAGGACACCGGCGGGCGCATTGAAGGCGGGCTTGCCGTCGGGCATCTGCGGCCATTCGATCGACGCAGTGGCGGTGCGGGCGGGAATGAGCCAGTAGTCGCCCACGCGCAGGCGGCCGGGGGAAAACTTGATCTCGACACCGTCCTGCTCCAGCTCCACCCAGCCGGCGTTGGCGCTGTTGATGGGCGCGGGCGTGATTTCCGCGACGCCGTCCCAACGGCGCACGCGCGGATTGGACGGAAAGCGCGCCGCGTCCAGCGGATGGCCGATCAGGCTGGCCGGGTCGATGGTGACCGTGTTGCCGTCGGTGCGCACCACCTGCGCCAGCGGCCCCGGCTGTCCCAGCAGTTCGTGCGTGTCGTCTATGAACTCGACCCAGCAGCCCGCGGTGATGGCCAGCACGTCGTCGCGGCCGATGCTGGCGACTTCGAATTCGTTGGCCACGGGGTCGTCCAGCCAGCGCACGACGCGCGACAGGATGCTGCCGTTTTCGCGCGACCACTTGTAGCGTGCCTTGCCCGCGCCGGCGCCGTCGTGGTGGATTTCGATGCGGTAGAGATGGTTTTCCAGCAGGCGGTAGCCCGCGTCGGGCGGCAATTGGCACGGCGTCTTGGGCGGCACGCTGGCTTCGGCGCGCGCGGCCATGCGCGCATCGGGCGGTGCGGTCAAGGCGTCCCACGCCGGCAACGCGGACAGGCAGGTGAGGGCGGCGTCGGGCGCGCCCACCTGCATCAGCTTGACCTGCCACACCGTCTTTTCGCGGGTGGCGGTGTCGGGGCCGCCGAGTGCGACCTCGCGCATGCTGGTGTCGCCGGCAGGCAGGTCCAGCGTGCACAGGTGACGCTGCCACGCTTCCAGGTAGGCCAGGTACATGCCCTCCGGCGGCGGCGCGGCTTGTCCGCCCGATCCGAAGACGACGACGCCGTCGATGTCCGCCGGCGTGAGGGCGGGGGGCGGCAGCGGCAGGACGGACGCGCCCGGCGGCAGCACAGGCGACGCCGTTGGCGGCATGTCGGGCTGCTTGGCCACGGTGGCGGGCTGGGGGTTTTCGCACAGCAGGCCGTCCAGATACAGGCGGCCGGCCGATAGCGACAGGTCCTTGCCGGCGGGCGCCAGCGCAAACCCCGGCGCCTCCAGCGGCACGCCCACGGGGCCGACGATGTCCGCCGTCTCGGTTTCGATGCGGCGGTTCAGGATGTCCTGCTGCTCGTTCCAGTCCGAATCCATCTGCACGCGGCCCTGCTGCATGCGGACGGCCCGGTAGCGCCGGACGGGGTCGAATGTGAGGCGGCTGAGATCGGCTTTCATGGTGTTGTTCCCGAAGACAGGGGGCTCAGTTCACGGGGATCAATCCCGCTTCGAGTCCGAAGCGCAGATACTCTTCCAGCGCCTGCCGCAGATTGGCTTCGCGCTGGGCTTGCAGCAGGAAATTCCAGGCGCCCATTTCGGCGCCGTTGTCCGCGCCTTCGCGGATCTCTTGCGCGCAGCCGCGCGCCAGTTGCCCGTAGGCCGGCGACCCGAACTGCGTGGACGTGAACGACGGGGCCACGCGCGCCGCCGCGCGTTTTGCGGCCAGGGCGCCCAGGTCCTGCATCGCCAGGTCCGGCTGGCAGCGGTAGCGCCGCGGCGTGACAGACGGCATGGGCACGTGGCAATAGCGCACGCACCCTTCCTGGCGGCGGTTGATGGCAAGCGGCCCGCCGAACAGCGTGTTGGACGCGTCGAGCCGACCCGCCGCCACGCGCCCGAACAGCGTGCTGGCCAGCACGCGCAGGGCGCTGTCGTCCACGGCGAGCGCAGCCGCGGCGCTGCCTTGCGCGTCGATCAGGCACGCGGCGAGTTCGACCGAGGCAAGCGGCGTGGCGCAGCGCACCGGCCCGCAGAGGCAGCGGGTAAGGCTCAATTCCAGTTCAGGCGCGGCGCCGCTGTGGCGCACGCCGCCGCGCGCGGGCGCCAGCGTGCAGTGACGCAGCGCCACGGAACGCAACGCGCCCTCGAGCCGCAAGCGGCCATCCACCAGCAGCCCGTCAAGCCGCACGCGCGTGCTGGCATTGCCGCGCAGCCGCCAATCGCCCCGCAGCACGGGCCGGCGCAGTGGGGCCGCCTCGATCGACAGGTGTGTGTCGGGCAGCACCAGATCCGGGGCGATGGTTTCCGTGCCGTCGTGGTCGAGCACGATGCGCGCCCGCTGGCCCGCCTGCACCGCGGCCAGCGCCGCCGCCAGCGTGGGCGTTGCCGCCGAGGGCACGCGCAGTTCGATGTCGAAGGCGTCTTCGGATGCCGCGTCTGCATCATCGCCAGCCGGGACACTGCGGTCGTAGGGGCCCGCGCCGATGTCGCCGGGAAAGCCATACGCATAACGCACCTGCACCGATTGCGCCGTGACGCCGGGCGGTAGCGCAAGGCGTCCGCGGCGCGGGTCCAGGCCCACCAGCACGCCGCCCGCAGCGGGAAAGCTGCGGTCCGGGCGCCCGGGCTTGCGCGCCTTGACCAGCAGGGACGCGTCGGGCCGGCGCCAGTCTTCGGGCGCGACGCCGGGGATGGGCGCCAGGTTGCAGATGACCAGATGCTCGGGCGGCACGGCCTGACCGTCCAGCCACACCTGCACGACCGGGCCGCCGCCGCCCGCGGCAAACCACCCTTGCGGCGGCGCGTCGCCGTCGGTCAGTGCCTGGCGGCGCGCTTCCAGTTCGGCGTGCAGATCGCGCCAGGACAGCGGTTCGGGCACGTTGACCGGCTCGGCCAGATGGTCGATGTCGGTCTCCGTGCGGGGCCGGTTAAAGAGCGGCTGATCGCGGCCCAGCGGATCGATGGTGTAGAAGCCATCGCGCGTCGTGGCAGGCGCGGCGTCGCCGCGCTGCAAGGTGTACGACTGCAGCCGCCACAGGAAGAGCGCCACGTTGGGCAGGTTGTAGCGCCCGGCCGGCAGCGCGCGCACGTCGGCCGTGTGCAGTTCGGCGCCGAAGGGGCCATCAACGCGCTCCATCGCCCGGGAATCGCGCAGGTCCGGCGTGCGCAGCGCGTGCGGGCGCGGGTGGTTGACGTGCTGCGTGGTGGCCACGCGCTCGAAGCACTCGGATACGCGGCTGCGCCAGCCCGTCGCGTCGGCCGCCAGTTCTTCCAGCACGAGCGCTGTGCCCTTGCGGCGGCGCAGCCGCAGCGTATTGGCCACGAGCGCGCGAGGCGAGAAGGCGGCGCCCACCGGGTACAGCGCGCGCACGCCGAGCAGGTCGCCCAGGTAGGGCACCACCCAGTCGTCGCAGGTTTCGATGAACCAGTTGTCGTAGAGCCGGTCCACGTCGGCGTCCAGCAGCGCGCCCTGACGCGCCAGCACGTCCAGCAGCGCTCGCAGCGGGCCGCCGGCCGCCACGTCGCGCTCGCGGTAGAAGGCCGGCAGGAGGGCCATCAGCGCATCGGCATCCAGGCGGGTGTTCATGTGCGCTCCGATAACAGGATGCCCGCCGGGTCCGGGCGCAACAGTTCGGCCGGTTGCAGGCTGTCTTGCTGCCACCGCGCGGTGCGGGCGGGCAGCGTGGCGTCGGGTCCGTTGCTGCGCCGCACGGAGAAACGCGGCAATCCCGCACCTGGCCCCGCGCTCAGTCCAGCATCCCCTCCCCCATCGAGCACCAGCGAATCCAGGTCCACCCACTGCACGCCCGGCACGCCTTGCAGCACGGACAGCACTTGCGCGCCGTGCACCGGCTGGCCGAACGCGCGCTCGGCAAAGCCGAAGGCCTCCAGCACGCGGGCGCGGGCCGCTTGCAATACCTTGGGCGGTTCGTAGCGGGGATCGATGCCCAGGCCGGCCCGCAGGCCAAAATCCAGGTAGCGGCACGGCGCCACGCGTAGCGGCTGATAGGGCGGCCGCGCCCCGTCGATGGCGGCGAGCAGGTTGCGGTACAGCGCGCCCGCGGGGTCCAGCGCGGCGCCATCTTCGCCGGCGACGGTCAGATGCACGAGCCGTTGTTCCCCGTCCCACAGCCACACCGCCTGCGACTTGCCGATGCCAGTGAACGCGGCGGCAAAATCCTCGAAGTCGCGTAGCGAGACGATGCGGTCCAGCGTGCGCACGCGCAGCGGCGCATTGCGGCGGGCGGCGTCGCCCGCTTCGGGATCCACGCCGCCGGTTGCCGGCGCCGGATTGACGACCGCCTTGACGCCGGGGGCGCGCGTGAGCAGCACGCTCAACTGGCCGGGAGCGACATTGCCTTCGCGGCCCAGGCCGACGCGATAGCGTGCCTCCACGTTCCCGGCGCCCGACGGCAGGCGCGCGCCGTGCAGGCCGTCGCCGAACTGCACGGTGGCGCCGCCGCTGTCGTCCAGCCGCAGCAGATAGGCGCGATCGTCCGGCGCCAGTTCCGTGATGCGCGGCGCTTCGGTCCACAGCAGGCCATCCACACGAACTTCCAGGCTGCTCGCCGCGCCGCTTGCCGTGGGCGCCGGCACGAACGTCAGCGGTTTTTGCTGCAGCGTGAAGCGCTGGAAGGCCCGATTGCCGGCGCCGCTGCCCAGCACCTCGGGCTGAATACGCATCTGCCGGCTGTCGCCGTGGCTGGCCGGCGCGACGTTGGCGTTGATGCGCACCGTGGCGGGCAGATAGGCGTGCGCCAGATCGGCGTCCAAGAGCAGCGACGTGCGGCCGCCGGCGCTGTCGTTGCGCTGGATGCGCACGATGTCGCTGGCGTCGGCCAGCGTGACGGTGGCGCGCGCGCCGTCCTCGAATTCCAGATCCGCGCTAGCGCGGTCGCGCGCCACGCGCACGTTGGCCAGCGCGTCGCCGCGCAACAGGCGCTCGCGCGGCGCGGTGTTGGCGGCGTCGGCCTCGTCCAGGATCAGCCCCGACACCGCCAGCACGCGGTCTTGCGGCAAGTCGGGCTCGTACGACGCCAGCACGAGCGCGTGGCCCTGCGTCAGGCCGGAAGCGGGGCGCACGCCCCAATCCAGCGCGTCGGATTCACCATAGGCGGTGGTCTCGCGCACGGCGTCGTTGAACTGTTCGCGCAGGCGTTCCCCCCGCAAGGCCAGGCGGGTGGTCGGTCCGGCCAGCGCAAAGCCGGTCCGTGCGTCGGGACCGGCGTCGGCAATGCGGTAAAGCTCTTCATACCCCGGCATGGACAGCACGGCCCAGCCGCCGGCCACCCATTTCGGATAGACGGCATCCAGGTGCACGCCGTGCACGTCGGCGGGGAACAGGCTGGCGGCGGGTATCGTCTGGCGCGCCAGACCGGGCCCGGACCACGCGAGGGCAAGGGTGGCGTCGCCGGTGGCCTCGTAGTAGTCGATGCGGATGTCGTGCTTGCGTCCCGCCGTGAGCCGGGCGCTGGCGCTGTATTCGGTGGGCGATTGCTCGCGCCACTGGTCGATGAGCAGGTTGCCGTCCACCCACAGCCGCACGCCGTCGTCGGCCGTGACGTGGAAGGTGTAGCTGCCGCTGCCTGGCGCACGCACCCAGCCGGTCCAGCGCACGCAGAAGTTGTCCGCGGGCACGCCGTCGCCGGGGCCGCCTGCCGCCCACCGGAAATCGAGCTGCGGATCGGTTCGGGTCGTCACCCGTTCGCTGAAGGTGCGGCCGCGGTAATACTCGCCGTACAGGCCCGACCCCGCGCCGCTGGCGCCCGGCGGATCAGAGATCTCGGCCAGCGTGTAGCCGGGCCACTGCGGGAACTGGCTGAAGGACGGCTTGGCGTCGTCGGCCATGCCCAGATAGGCCGCGCGCAGCGTGGCGGGCATGGCGCGCCAGTCCGGCGCGTTGTAGCCGAACAGCCGCGACTGCGCGCGCAGCGCGAAGCAGCGCGGATTGCGGCGGGCGGGTTGCACGTGCGGGGCCGCACTGCCCAGTCCCCGTTCCAGCGAGATCAGTGTGTAGGCGGGCGCGCCGTCTTCACCGGGGCCCGGCACGTACTCGCGAACCTGCGTCAGGCGGCGAAAGTCCCAGTTTTCGTTGCCCGGGTCGCGCACGCGTTCGTCGCCGACGATCACCACGGCGTCGCCGGCCTTCAGGCGCGTGGCAGCCCCGGCCAGGCACAACGTGCGGGCGCCAAAGCGCGGCGGCGCCGGTTCCAGCCACGCCAGTTCCAGCGCGTTCCAGGCAGCACGCGCCTCGACCGCTTGCAGGGTCTCGAATGTCTGCGCGCGTTCGTCCTGCGCGGGCACGCTTTGCGCGCGCGTCCAGGGTTCGACCCGCGCGCGCAACGGCGCGCCGGGCCAGGCCTAAGAGGCGGTTCAGCGAGACGCTTTGCCTGAGCTCACCATTGCGCGGCGGCGGGCTCAAGCCCACCCTACGCGATGCGCGTCCACTGGAGCATCGCTTG
>CBHWAL010000019.1:0-17845 GCA_966111495.1 uncultured Achromobacter sp.
CGCCGGAATGATACATGGGGTGCTCGCCGACCTGGGTGGCAAGGTCGCGCGCGGCGTGGACGGCAGGGTTCAGCAGCACGGCCTTGCAGCCCAGCTGCTCGGCGATCCAGGTGGCGTAGAAACCGCCCAGCGAGGAGCCGATCACGGTCAGTTCGCGCGGCGAATCGGTGTCCGCCAGCTGGTCGCGCGCCAAGCCCAGCGCCAGGTCGATGGCCTGGCGCGGACTGGCGGGCAGTTGCGGGCAGGCCCACGCATCCGTCAGGCCGCGCGCGGCCATGGCGTCGGCCATCATGCGGGCCTTGAACGAGTCGGGCGACGATCGGAAACCGTGTAGATAAAGAATCATTGCTTGGTGTTTCCGTCTGCGTTGCGAAAGCCGGCCAGGCGGGCGGAATCAGCCGCGCGCCTGCAGCGCATCCAGCAGCTTGCCATGGATGCCGCCGAAGCCGCCATTGCTCATGACCAGTACCTGGTCGCCCGGGCGGGCGGCGCCGGCGACGGCGTCCACCAGCGCGCCGATGTCATCGTAACTGGAAGCCCGGCCGCCCAGGGGCGCCAGGACCTCGGCGGGGTTCCACCCCAGCGCGTGCTTGCCTTCGCTGGCGCCAAAGCAGAACACCAGATCGGCGTCGGCCAGCGCCTCGGGCAGCCGTGCCGCCATGGTGCCCAGTTTCATGGTGTTGGATCGCGGTTCCAGCACGGCCAGGATACGCGCGGCGCCCGCCTGGCGGCGCAGGCCTTCCACCGTGGTGGCGATGGCGGTGGGGTGGTGGGCGAAATCGTCATAGACCTTGACGCCGTTGACCGTGCCGCGCAATTCCATGCGGCGCTTTACGCCGCCAAAGCGGGTAAGGGCATCGATGCCCTGTTCGACCGGTACGCCAACGTGTTCAGCGGCAGCCAGGGCGGCCAGCGCGTTCATGCGGTTGTGTTCGCCGCTCAGCGACCAACGCACCGTGCCAGCGCGAACCCCGGCGCGCGTGACGTCGAACGCGCCATCAGCGTCCGGCGGCGATGCCTGCCATTGCCCATCCGGACCGAACGTGACGGTATCAGACCAGCATCCGCGCGCAATCACGCGATCCAGCGGGTCCGATCGCGCGGGCCGGACGATGCGGCCGGAACCGGGGATCGTGCGGACCAGATGGTGGAACTGCGTTTCGATCGCCGCCAGATCGGGGAAGATGTCGGCGTGATCGTATTCCAGGTTGTTCAGAATGGCCGTGCGGGGACGGTAGTGAACAAACTTAGAGCGCTTGTCGAAGAACGCCGTGTCGTATTCGTCCGCTTCGATGACGAAGGGGCGGCGCGCCGGGTCGTAGCGGGCGGACACGTGCAAGTCCTGCGCCACGCCGCCGATCAGGAAATTCGGGGCCATGCCGGCGGCTTCCAGTACCCAGGCCAGCATCGAGCTGGTGGTGGTCTTGCCATGCGTGCCGGCAACGGCCAGCACGTGCGCGCCGGGCAGGATGTTGTCGCCCAGCCATTGCGGCCCGGACACGTAGCGCGCGCCGGATTCCAGAATGGCTTCCATCAGCGGATTGCCGCGGCTGACCACGTTGCCGATGACATACAGGTCCGGCTTGAGCGCCAGTTGCTCGGCGCCAAAGCCTTCGATCAGTTCGATACCCTGTTCGGAAAGCTGGGTGCTCATCGGCGGGTACACGCCCACGTCGCAACCCGTGACTTTGTGGCCGGCGGCGCGCGCGATCAGCGCGAGCCCGCCCATGAAGGTGCCGCAGATGCCAAGAATGTGCAGGTGCATTGATAAATCTCCTGCCCCGCATTGTATATATAGCGGCTGGGCAAGCCCGCGTCCCGCGCCTGCGGCGTAAACCGGCCGCAACGGTTATCATCGCGCCATGAATCGACGCCTACTTCTTTCCGCCGCCGTGGCGGTGGCCGCGACTGTCGCGGGCGGCTACACGCTGATGGGCCGCAAGCCCGCGAACGACGCCGCGCCGGCCGACGCAGGCGACCCGGTCGCGGGACTCATGCAGATGCAGCTTCCGGATCTGAGCGGCGCCTCGCATTCGCTGGCCGGCTGGAAGGGTCAGCCCATCGTGGTCAATTTCTGGGCAACGTGGTGCGCGCCGTGCGTCAAGGAAATGCCCGCGCTCGACGCCTTGCAGAAAAAATACCCGAACGTTCGCTTTGTTGGCATCGGCGTTGATTCTGCCGCCAACATGCAGAAGTTTGTCGAGAAAATACAGGTTTCTTACCCGTTGTGGGTAATCGGCGCTGGTGCCATCGATACGCTGCGCAAGCTGGGCAACCCCAGCGGCGGGCTGCCTTTTACTATCGTTTTCAATGCAGATGGCAGCATTAACCGGAAGATATTGGGCGAAGTCCAGCCTGATGACCTGGATCGCACCCTTGCGGGTTTAAAGGCGTAAGTCTGTTGGACAAATAGTAGGAATTGGCGTAAAAAGCTGGTTTATCGGCTGTTTTGCCAACAATTGGCAATCCACTTATTGGCACGCGCATGGCGCAAAACATACTGGTATTGCATGGCCCGAATCTGAACCTGCTTGGCACCCGGGAACCTCACATCTACGGCAGTCTTACCCTTGCCCAGATCAATGAGCGTCTCGAGTTGCTCGCGGGCGAATTGGGCGCCACGCTGTCTGCGTGGCAAAGCAATCACGAAGGTGCGCTGGTTGACCGCATTCAGGCGGCCCGGCAGGACGGCACGGACTTCATCATCATCAACGCAGCGGCATACACGCACACCAGCGTCGCAATTCGCGACGCGCTGGCCGGGGTCGCGATCCCATTTATTGAAGTACATTTGTCCAATCTGTATAAGCGAGAGCCGTTCAGGCATCACTCTTATCTGTCCGACTTGGCGCAAGGCCTGATCAGCGGCCTGGGCGCGGACGGCTACGAGGCCGCGCTGCGTTACGCAGTGCGGCACTGATCTCGCATCAAATCAACGCTTTTACATCTTATACGGCGCGAACCCCGACGCTGGGACGACGCCGACACTATCTCGGGAAGCAGCTTCTATGGATCTTCGAAAACTCAAAACCCTGATCGACCTGGTGGCTGAATCGGGCATCGCCGAGCTGGAAATCACCGAAGGCGAAGGCAAGGTCAGAATCGTCAAGTTCTCGCAGACGCTGCAGCCGGTGGCCTACCACCAGCCCGACGCCGGCGTGCCCGCAGCGCCCGTGGCTGCCGCCGCGCCCGCTGCTCCGGCCGCGCCCGCCGCCCCGGTCATTCAAGGTCACGTCGTGAAGGCCCCGATGGTCGGCACGTTCTACCGCTCGCCGAACCCGGGCGCCGCTCCGTTCATCGACGTGGGCGCCACCGTCAAGGAAGGCGACCCGCTCTGCATCATTGAAGCCATGAAGCTGCTCAATGAAATCGAAGCCGACAAGTCGGGCGTCATCAAAGAAATCCTGGTCGAAAACGGTGAGCCCGTCGAGTACGGTCAACCCCTGTTCGTCATTGGCTGATAGCTGAACATGTTCGAAAAAATCCTGATCGCCAATCGGGGCGAAATCGCCCTGCGCATTCAGCGCGCCTGCCGCGAGCTGGGCATCAAGACCGTCGTCGTGCACTCCGAGGCCGACCGCGAAGCCAAGTACGTGCGCCTTGCCGATGAATCCGTGTGCATCGGGCCCGCGCCGTCGCGTGAAAGCTACCTGAACATGCCGGCCATCATCTCGGCCGCCGAAGTCACGGATTCCGAGGCAATCCACCCGGGTTACGGGTTCTTGTCCGAAAATGCCGACTTCGCCGATCGCGTCGAGAAGAGCGGTTTCGTGTTCATCGGCCCGCGTCCGGACACGATCCGCCTGATGGGCGACAAGGTCAGCGCCAAGCGCGCAATGATCGAAGCCGGCGTGCCGGTGGTGCCGGGTTCCGAGGGCGCGTTGCCCGACGATCCCCAGGAAATCCTGCGCACTGCCCGCGAAGTCGGCTATCCGGTCATCATCAAGGCTGCGGGCGGCGGCGGTGGCCGCGGCATGCGCGTGGTGTACACCGAGGCCGCGCTGCTCAATGCCGTCACGATGACGCGTTCCGAAGCAGGCGCCGCGTTCAACAACCCGGAAGTCTATATGGAGAAGTTCCTCGAGAACCCGCGCCATATCGAAATCCAGGTGCTGGCCGACGGCGGCCGCAACGCGGTCTGGCTGGGCGAACGCGACTGCTCCATGCAGCGTCGCCACCAGAAGGTCATCGAGGAAGCGCCGGCCCCCGGCGTTGCCCGTCGCCTGATCGAGCGCATTGGCGACCGCTGCGCTGACGCCTGCCGCAAGATGGGCTATCGCGGCGCCGGCACGTTCGAATTCCTGTATGAAAACGGCGAGTTCTATTTCATTGAAATGAACACCCGCATCCAGGTCGAACACCCGGTCACCGAGCTGATCACCGGCATTGACCTCGTGCAGCAGCAGATCCTGATCGCCGCCGGCGAGAAGTTCACCCTGCGCCAGCGCGATGTCACGTTCAGCGGTCACGCGATCGAATGCCGCATCAACGCCGAAGATCCGTTCCGTTTCGTGCCCAGCCCGGGCCGCATCACCAACTGGCATACGCCGGGCGGTCCCGGCGTGCGTATCGACTCGCACGCCTTCAATGGCTACTTCGTGCCGCCGAACTACGACTCGATGATCGCCAAGGTCATCACGTACGGCGACACGCGGGACCAGGCGCTGGCCCGCATGCGCATCGCGCTGTCGGAAATGGTGGTGGAAGGCATTTCCACCAACATCCCGCTGCACCGCGAAATGCTGCAGGACGCCCGCTTCATCGAAGGCGGCACCAGCATCCACTATCTGGAACATAAGTTGGCGCAGCGTCCCTGACCGACTTTGGGGCCTCAAGGCCCCGTTTGCGTTTTTAATTGTTGTTTTTTTAAGGGTTATGGGGGCCCACCCGGCCCCTTTTGTTTTTTACCTTTTTGATTTTTTATGGTTGTTGGGGCCGGGCCGCTGCCCGCGGCCCGTTGACCAGATGGAAGAGAAAAATCATGCGTGAACTCGTGCTCCATTGCTCGGAGGCGCAGGCCGAAGCCCTGTCGGATGCCTTGCTCGAAGCCGGCGTGCTGTCGGTCTCCGTCGAAGACGCCGACTTCGGCACCGAAGTCGAACGCCCGTTGTTCGGCGAGCCGGGCACCGAGCCCGACGTGCAGGCATGGGACCGCAATCTCGTTGTTGCCTTGCTGCCTGATGGAGCCGATCCCGCGCAGATCATGGAAGAAGCCGGTCAAGCCGGCGAGCTCGATGCGTCGGTGTTCGAGGGCTGGAGCCTGCGCGACGTGCCGGACGCCGACTGGGTGCGCCTGACGCAATCGCAGTTTGGTCCGATCCACATCGCCGAACGCCTCTGGATCGTGCCGAGCTGGCACCGCGACAATCCCGATGTGCCCGGCCTGGATACGGCCGTGCCCGATCAGGACGGCGCCATCCATATCGAACTGGACCCGGGCCTGGCCTTCGGCACGGGCAGCCACCCCACGACGCACCTGTGCCTGGCCTGGCTCGAAGCCGAGCTGCCCGCCGGTGCGACCCTGCTCGACTACGGCTGCGGATCCGGCATTCTGGCCATCGCCGCGCGCAAGCTCGGCGCCGGCCCCACGCAGGCGGTCGATATCGACGCGCAGGCGGTGCAAAGCACGGTGTTCAACGCCGAGGTCAACAAGGTCGAGCTGCAGGCCATGCTGCCCGACGGACTGGCGGACGGCACGTTCGAAGTCGTGGTCGCCAACATCCTGTCCAACCCCCTGAAAGTGCTGGCCCCCATGCTGGCCGGCCGCGTTGCCGCGGGCGGTCACCTGGTGTTGTCGGGCGTGCTTGAACGCCAGGCCGAGGAAGTCGCGGCGGCCTATGCGCCGTGGCTCGCCATGTCGGTATGGCGCGCGCGTGACGGCTGGGTCTGCCTGCACGGCAAGAAGCCCTGAGTCGCGTCAGCAGGAGGACGCCTCATGGCTCTGACCACCCGCTGCCCGCAGTGCGGCACCTCGTTCAAGGTGGTGCCTGACCAGCTTCGGGTCCGCAATGGGCTAGTGCGTTGCGGCGCCTGCTCGACCGTTTTCGATGGCCGCGCGTGTCTGGTGTCCGCGCCGGGTGCGCCCGTCGCGGCCGCCGTGCCGGCCGCCGCGCCGCTGCCATCGTCCGCCGCGGCCATCGCGGCGCCGGTGCTGTCCGCACCCGAACCGCATCCGCCCGCCGCCCCGATTCCCGCACCCGCCTTCACGCCGGTGCCCCCAGCACCCGCCGCGCCGGCCGAACCGCGCGTGGTCCTGCCGTGGGAAGACGAACCCGTGGCGCCACGGGCGCCGACGACGCCGCCCGCCGTGCTGCGCGGCCGGGACGATATCCGCAAGCGGGCCGAGCCCGAAACGGCGGTCCCGTACGACCACGCCGAGGACGATCACGCCGAATACGATCACGCGGAAGACAGCGGCGCCGACGATGACGGCGAGCCGTTTCTGCCCGAGCCGTCGCCGCCTCGCGCCTCGCCCGCGCCGCGGGCTCCCGCGTTTCGTAACGAACCCATCATCGCCAGCCGGTCCGACGAACCGACGCTGGACTGGCGCGCCGGAAGTTCGCGCAACGACCTGCGCAATGACATGCGCAGCGACTCGCGCAACACGCCGCGTCATGACATAGACGACCACCTCCATGACGACGTACGCGACGACGAGCGCGACATTGAGCGCGACGACGAATACGAGGACGAAGACGACCTGGAACACGGCGATCGCGAGCCGGTGCTGGGGGACACGCGCACGCGTTACTCCAGCGCCACCGACGTGGGCCGCGCGCCGCCCGAATTCCTGGACCAGGATCGCATCGAGCGCAGCGGCTTCGTGCGCAAGCTGTGGGGCTACGCGTGCCTGGCCGGCCTGATCGTGCTGGCCCTGCAATTGCTCTACGCCTACCGCACCGAGATCGCCAATTCCGTGCCGGCGCTGCGCCCGGTGCTGGAGGCCGCCTGCAAGCCGCTGGACTGCACGGTCGGCTATGCGCGCCGCCGCGAGCTCATCAGCATTTCGTCGTCGTCGCTGCAGCCGCCGACGGGCGCCGCCGCCATCGACGACGGCCGCACGCGCCTCGTGCTGACCGTGATGCTGCACAACCGCTACGACAAGCCGCAGCATTGGCCGGCGTTGGTGCTTGAACTGAACGACCTGTCGGACACGGTGGTCGTGCGCAAGGTGCTGATGCCCGAGAATTACCTCACGCCTGAGCAGTTGAAGGGACCGTTCGGCCCCCAGGGCGCATTGAAGATTTCAGTCCCCATTGAAGTGACCGGCGTTCAGGTCAATGGCTACCAACTCGACAAGTTTTTTCCGTAAAGGATGACAAGCATGGCAACTCCTGTTCTGGTCTGCGGTTCGATGGCGTTCGACACCATCGCGGTGTTCGAAGGTCGCTTCAAGGAGCACATTCTTGCCGACCGCATTCAGTCGCTGAGCGTGTCGTTCCTGGTGCCCAGCATGCGCAAGGAGTTTGGCGGCTGCTCGGGCAACATTGCCTACAACATGAATCTGCTCGGCGGCACGCCGGTGCCGGTGGCCACCATCGGCGAAGACGCTGGTGAATACATGCAGCGCCTGTCGGGCCTGGGCATCGACATCAGCCGCGTCAAGGTCATTCCCGACACGTTCACTGCGCAATGCTTCATCACGACCGATCTGGACGATAACCAGATCACTGCCTTCCATCCGGGCGCCATGTCGTTTGCCGCGCAAAATGACCTGAGCGACGCCGACGCCGCCTGGGCCATCGTTGCCCCGGACGCGAAAGAGGGCATGTTTGCGCACGCCGAACGCCTGCACAAGCGTGGCATCCCTTTCATCTTCGACCTGGGCCAGGCCATGCCACTGTTTGACGGCGCCGACCTCGAGCGCATGCTCAAGCTGGCGCAGGCCCTCACGGTCAATGACTATGAGGCGGGCGTGGTCGAGCAGCGCACGGGCCGCAGCGTCGCGGACATTGCGCGCACCCTGCAGGCCGTGGTCGTGACGCGCGGCGCCGAAGGCGCGACCCTGCACACCGAAGGCAAGACCATCCAGATCGAACCGGTGCGCGCGTCGCAGGTGGTGGACCCGACCGGTTGCGGCGACGCGCAGCGCGGCGGCCTGCTGTATGGCCTGACCAGCGGTTGGAGCTGGGAAGATAGCTGCCGCCTGGGCAATGTCATGGGCGCCATCAAGATCGCTTCGCGTGGCCCGCAGAACCATGTGCCGACGCGCGCCGAGATCGACGCCGTCCTGCATGCCACGTACGGCATCCACCTGCCCGCCTGATCAGTCAGGACTTCCCGGGAACCGCCGTCCCGCGCACAGGTCGAATCTCGACGCATATTCAATGGCAACGGGCTGTAGCCCGTTGTTTCGCGTCTGAGTTTGCAGCTTCTGGCGGAGCGTTTCAGTCTGTTGCGGGTGCGCTTGCCGGGCGTTGCGGGCGGAGTATCATCAGTCACCGTCGGTCGTGCCCGAATGAGGAGTCCAAATGAATCATATGAAGTCTATTTCCCTGGTGACGCCGCGTACCGGCCGCTGGCTGGCTGTCGCGGCGGTGGTGACGTCGATGGCAGTGCTTGGCGGTTGCGCAAACCGCAGTGCTTCCAGCTCCGTCTATACCTACGATCAAGCGCAGCGCGAACAGATCGTCCGCTCCGGAACGGTCACCAGCGTGCGTCCGATCGTCATTCAAGACGATAAGTCCAGCGGCGTCGGCATGGTGGCCGGCGGTGCGCTGGGCGGTGTGGCCGGTAACGCGATCGGTGGCGGCACGGGCCGCGCCATCGCCACGGTTGGCGGCGCCATCCTTGGCGCCCTGGCCGGAAACGCCGTCGAAAACCGCGCGCAAACAAGCTCTGGCCTGGAGGTCACGGTGCGTCTGGACAACGGCGAGACGCGCGTGGTTGCCCAGGCCGCGGATGTGGCCCTCAGCGTGGGCCAGCGCGTCCAGGTGATCAGCGGCGCCGGTCCGACCCGCGTCACGCCGCTGTAATCGGTTCGCCCGCCTCGGAAAGCCCGCGCAAGCGGGCTTTTTTTCGCGCCGCGAAATCGCGCCGGCAGATGGAACGTAAGAATATGTCGCTCGCTCGCAACGCGGCCCCCCGGGATTTACCCGCGAACGTTACCTTTCCGAGCCTTTTCTCGCCATTTCCTCCATAAGTTTCATGGCGATTCGACGGCCGAAGTGCAATGATTGCGACGGCGCGGCAGTCTGGATTTAATGTAACAACGTGCTTCCGGAAGCCTCGCTTGCTGGCTGGAATTTTTCAGTTTGGTTTCAGCTATTTTCTGTATCCTCGTCGCCTGAATCCCGGGGCGGGGGATGGTTTGCCGATCAGGCAACGTTACGCTGCAATACCTATGCATACCGAGCAAGAACTCCACACCAAGATCGGCGAGATCGTCGAGTCGATCGTCATGAAGAAAGTCACTCCCGACACGCAACTGATTGCCACCGGCCTGGTCGATTCGCTCGCCGCTGTGGACATCACGCTGGCGGTCGAGTCCGAGTACGGCTGCAGCATTCCGGCTCCCGAAATCGCAGAGCACCTTCAGTCGGTCCGCGTGCTTGCCGGCTATGTCGCTGCCCATACTTCGTAATACCCGGTTCCTGTCGCACGTCGCGGCGGCAGCGACGGCGGTGGCGTTGGCGGTAGGGGCGTATTGCGGGGCGGACGATCTGCTTAGCCGCGTCGTCAATCCGTCGTCATCGCCCTCGGCCATCGCGGCCGACAAGAGCAATTACCTGCCCAACCTCGGGCCGGACTGGGGCACCCAGCACGTCAACCTGAACCGTCTGGGCAATGCCCTGAGCGACGGCACGCTGGTGGTGCTAGGTTCGTCCGAACTGTCCAGCCACGACCTGCGCTTCGTTCCCTACCGCTTCTTTCCCGAAGAGCTGAAGGTGCCGACGCTTGCCTACGGCCACGCGATGTTCCAGTCGTATGGCATCGTCAGCGTGCTGGAATCGGTGTCGGATTCGCTCACGCCCAATACGCGGCTGGTCATCATGCTGTCGCCGGCCTGGTTCGCTTCGGGCGGGCAGTTGCCGCGCAGCGCGTTTGCCGAGCACGTCACGGGACCGGTCTGGGATCGGTTGTGGGACCAGCCCAGCACGCGCGAGCAGATGCAGAACTGGATCAGCGACAACGCGAACTGGGGTCTGCTGTGGCTCATCGCCAACGGCCAGGTCTCCGAGCTGAAGGACAAGCTGGCGCTGTGGTGGCATGCCCGCCAGGAGCCGGCGCCCGACAAGCCGCGCAGCAAGTTGTCCGTGCCTGCGCACCGCTTCGTGTCCTGGCCGACGTCGGCCAGGCTCAATTCGGGGCAGTGGTCCCGGATCACGCATGAGGCGCGCGAAGTCGAGCGCAACCTGGGCGGCAACAACCCCTACGACGTGCGCGACGACTACTACAAGCAGTACCTCGCGCCGCTGTACTCGCCCGCGCGCAATGAATTCGCCGACATCGATCCGATCACCCGCACCGAACTGGGCGACCTCTCGCGTGTGATGGCGCTGCTGCAAAAGCGCAAGGTCAAGGCGTACTTCGTCATCCAGCCGTTCAACCCCAAGCTCATCCTGGACGTCGAACGGTTCGATCCGGTGGTGGACGCCATCACCGGCATGTGCACGCGCTATCAGATGGGGTGCCTGGATCTCTACAGCATTCCCTTCGAGCCGGGCATGCTGCGCGATGACATGCATCTGGCCGAACTCGGCTGGGCCATGGCCGATCAAGGCATTGCGGAGTATTTTTCCCGATGAAATTCTTTCGTAAAGACGAAGCCCGCAATGCGGGCGCGCCCTGGGCGCGCCGCTTCTTCTGGCACTTGTGCCTGTATGTAGGCGTGATCCTCGTGTTCGTGCTGCAGGCGCAGCCCACGACCGGCAGCGGCGGACCGATCAAGGTCGAATTCCAATACCAGCAGTTCTGAGCGCACCATGGAACTCTTCGCAAGCTTGAGCTTCTTCGGCGGCGCCCTGTTTGGCGGCCTCGGCCTCGTCGCCTACCGGTCGTCCGGCATGCCGCTGCGCATCGGCTATCGCCACGTCATCGGCGTCATCTGCCTGGGCGTCTGGATGGCGGTGTTCTGGGCGCGGCCCTATCAGCCCATTGCGCTCTTCGCCATCTCTGGCGCCGCACTGTGGGCCATGCGCCGCAACTACATTCCGACCTGGCTGGCGGTGATCATCACGATGACGCCGTTGCTGCTGGTCAAGACCGGCGTTTCGCACCTGGGCGCCATGCTGGGATTGTCCTTCGCCACCTTTCGCGCCATCGACGTCCTGCTGTTCGCGCCCCGCAACGAACGCGTCTCGCCGCTGGATTACTTCATCTACCTGTTCTTCCCGCTGACGCTGCTGGCCGGTCCCATGTACCGCTGGCGCGCCTTTCAGGCCGACCTGAAGCGCGGCTACGAAGGGGTCAACCTAAACACCTGGCTGACGGGGCTGGAACTCATCATGGTGGGTGTGATCCAGAAGTTCGGCCTGGCCGAGCTGATCTGGCGTTACGGGCTGGCCACGCTGGACGCGCACGATTATTCGTTCACGGGCGTGGCGCTTAATGCCTCGCTCTACAGCGCCTACCTGTTCTTCGACTTTGCCGGCTACTCGACCATGGCGATCGGCATCGGCATGCTCTTCGGTTTCACGCTACCGATCAACTTCCGCAATCCGCTGGCTACGCTGAACCCGCAGGATTTCTGGCGGCGCTGGCACATCAGCCTGTCCGAATGGCTGCGCGATGTCGTGTTCATGCCGATCTACAAGGCGTTGAGCAAGACGAGCTTCTTCGGACGCCATCGGCTTGCGGCGCAGAACATCGGCATTTTCGCGACCCTGCTGGCGATGGGCGTGTGGAACGGCCTGTCGCTGCACTACATCGTCAGCGGCCTGATGTTCGGCGCGTATTCGGTGGGCCACAACCTGCTGATCAACGCCGCGCGCACGCGCCCCGGCCTGCAGGCGTTTCTGGCCAAGCCCGTCATGCGCTTTCTCGGGCGCGTGCTCACCCTGATTCTGGCCGCGCTGGCGCTGTACGTGTTCAGCGGCCGCAGTCCCATCTGACGCCGGGAGCTTCGGCATGCGTTTCGACTTGAAGTCCTTCCAGTTCGCCGACGACGAGCGCGCGCCTGATGCGCTGGCCGTCGCCGCCGCCGACCGCAGCCTGACCTGGGCGCAGTTGCGCACCGAGGCCCAGGCCTGGGCGGATGCCGCCCGTCAGCACGGCGTGGCGCCCGACGTGCCGGTGGCCATCTACGGGCACAAGGAAGCCGCGTTCTTCGTCGCGATGGTCGGTGCGTTGCTCATCGGCGCGCCGTTCGTGCCGGTGGATACCATCTATCCTTCCGAGCGCCTGCGCCGCATCGTGGAAATCGTGCGCGCCGCCGCCGTCTTCGATGCCGCAACCGGCACCTTCACGGCGGGCGAGGGCGACGTGCTGCAAGAGCGCGGCCTGGCCTACGTGATGTTCACATCGGGCAGCACGGGTGATCCCAAGGGCGTGCAGATCGGCCGCGAAAGCGTCGGCCTGCTAGGCGACTGGATGCTCGGCAGCTTTGGTCTGGGTGATGCGCCCGTCTTCATGAACCAGGCGCCGTTCAGTTTCGACCTGTCCATGTACGAGGTGTTTGCCACGCTGGCGTCCGGCGGCAGTTGCGTGCTCAACGCGCGCGAACAGATCGCCGCGCCCGGCCCGTGGATGAACCGGCTGGCCGGCCACGGCATCACGGTGTGGGTGTCCACGCCGTCGTTCGCCCATCAGCAACTGGCCAACCGCGACTTCTCGCCCGCCACGCTGCCGACGCTGCGCACGTTCCTCTTTTGCGGCGAACCTCTGCCGGCGGCGCTGGCCAAGAAGCTGCGCCAGCGCTTTCCTGATGCATCCATCCTGAACACCTACGGCCCGACCGAGGCCACGGTGGCCACCACCTGGATCGAAGTCACCGACGCCGTGCTGGCGGCGCACGACCCCTTGCCGGTCGGGCATGCCAAGCCGGATAGCGTGCTGCTGGTGGACGAGGGCGAGATCTGCATCGTGGGCGACCACGTGATGCGCGGCTACTTGAACCGCGCCGATCTGAACGCGGCCAAGCTCTACACCTACGACGATGGCCGCCGCGCGTTCCGCACGGGCGACCTGGGTCTGATGGAAAAGGGCGGGTTGTTGTTCTGCCGCGGCCGGATGGACGACCAGATCAAGCTCAACGGCTATCGCATCGAGCTGGCCGAAATCGACGAGGCCCTGCATGGCCTGCCGGACGTCGAGGCAAGCGCCTGCGCGGTGCTGCGGCGTCCCGACGGCACCGCGGTGCGGCTGATCGGCTTCGTGACGGGGGCAAAGGCGTCGACGCAGGAAGCGTCGCTGCTGGCGCCGGAGGCCTTGTCCGGCTGGAAGGAGCGGCTGGCCGAGCGCCTGCCGCCGTACATGGTGCCGTCAGAACTGGTTGCCTGCCCGGCGTTGCCCATGTCGAACAATCACAAGATCGACCGGAAGAAGCTGATCGAGATCTACAGCGCCATTCCGGTCTAGCGGATTACACGCCCATCATGCCGTAGCTCAGGCGAGCCAGGACCATCAGCAGGATCTGCGCCGCCACCAGCAGAATCAGCGGCGAGAAGTCGATAGAAGTGCGCGGCAGGATGCGGCGGATGGGATCGAGCAGCGGCGCGGTCAGCGATTGCAGCAGCGGCATCATGGGCGCCATGGGGTTGACCCACGACAGCACCGCCTGGATCAGCGTCAGCCAGACCACCAGGTTCAGCGCCCACTTTGCGGTCATGATGAGCGCCGAGCCCATGGCAGCCGGCAGCAGCGCGGCGGGGATCAGCGCGCCGATGGCCACCAGCCACAGCAGCACCAGATAGACCAGCGCCGACAGCCATGCGCACACCAGGCTGGTCCAATCGATCTTGTTGCCTGCGGGAATGATCTTGCGCAGTGGCATCACCAGCCAGTTGGTGGCCCCGTAGATCGCGCGCGCCAGCGGGTTGAAGGGATGCAGCCGTATCGCGTGCATCCAGGCGCGGGCAATCAGTGCCGCGCCAAACAGCGTGAACACGATTTCGAGAAGGAAGCGGAAGATTTCACCGAGCATGGACGCGATCACCCCAAAAAAGAGGAGTCAATTGTCGCACGGCCAGACGTAAAAATTGCGTACGGTCCTAGTGCTTCAGGCCCAGTGCAAGGGTCAGCCATTT
Organism: uncultured Achromobacter sp.; assembly: GCA_966111495.1. GTDB lineage: Bacteria > Pseudomonadota > Gammaproteobacteria > Burkholderiales > Burkholderiaceae_B > Achromobacter. The sequence goes on from CBHWAL010000019.1 coordinate 14,187, forward strand.
GGATGGCATGACGTGGGGACAACAAAAAAGCCGCCCGGTAAATACCAGGCGGCTCTGATGAAGCTAACGCTTCGGCGCGTCCGGATTAGGGACGGCCACCCGTCGGGAACGGCCACGACGCGGCGGGGTTCAGCGCGGTCTTCGCGCCCGGAGCAGCAGCCGTGGTCGGCGGCGTGGCGGGCTTCTTCGGAGCGGCTTTCTTCGCAGCGGGCTTCTTGGCGGCGGCAGGCTTCTTTGCGGCGACAGCCGGCTTGGAAGCAGGAGCCTTCTTGGCGGCGGGCGCCTTCTTGGCAGCCGGGGCCTTCTTGGCTACGGCCTTCTTGGCAACCGCTTTCTTGGCGGCCGGGGCCTTCTTGGCAGCAGCCTTCTTGGCTACGGCTTTCTTGGCGGCCGGGGCCTTCTTGGCGTCAGCCTTCTTGGCAACGGCCTTCTTGGCGGCCGGGGCCTTCTTGGCGACAGCCTTCTTGGCTACGGCTTTCTTGGCGACGGCCTTCTTGGCAACTGCCTTCTTGGCAACGGCTTTCTTGGCGACAGCCTTCTTGGCGACAGCCTTCTTGGCTACGGCCTTCTTGGCAACGGCCTTCTTGGCGACAGCCTTCTTGGCGGCCGGAGCCTTCTTGGCTACTGCCTTCTTGGCAACGGCCTTCTTGGCGGCCGGCGCCTTCTTGGCGGCAACCTTCTTCACGGCCGGCTTCTTGGCGGCTGCGACTTTCTTCACTGCGACTTTCTTGACGGCAGCTTTCTTGGCCGGAGCGGCCTTCTTTGCTACTGCCTTCTTGGCGGCGGGTTTTTTCACCGCTGCTTTCTTGACGGCTTTCTTGGCTGTTGCCATGGTCATGCTCCTTAGGTTCAGGGGTCCCAGAACTTAAACCCGTGCCCCGACCCGCCAATTGGCGGACCGTGCCCGGGCTATTCATCGGCGCATGCCGCTGTTCTGTGCGAGCAACAGCTACTACGGTTTGCGCTAATGAATTCGGCACAGCCATTTGATATGGCCCCCGCTCCTTTGGCGCGAGCCATTTCAAATGGCGCCGGCAGGCAGCCTGTCCACAGGCCGCCGACCGCTTGTTCTACGTGTTCGAAGACACCCTGACCAAGGAGATTGCCATCAAGCCTGTCGCGAACGCGACGCCCATCCGATAGAAGAGGGCGTGCCCGCGCCGGGCTCGATGGCGTACTGCTTTACTCCCAGCTCAGCGTGCCACCGGTTTGGTATTCGATCACGCGAGTTTCAAAAAAGTTGCGTTCCTTCTTAAGGTCGATCATTTCCGCCATCCACGGGAAGGGATTTTCTTCCTGGGGGTACAGAGGTTCGATACCGATCTGCTGGCAACGACGGTTGGCGATGAAGCGCAGGTAGGATTTGAACATGGGTGCGTTCAAGCCCAACACGCCGCGCGGCATCGTGTCTTCGGCGTAAGCGTATTCGAGTTCGACCGCTTTGCGGAAGAGTTCTCGAATTTCTTCGCGGAATTCCGGCGTCCAGAGATGCGGATTTTCCAGTTTGACGGTGTTGATCAGATCGATGCCGAAGTTGCAGTGCATGGATTCATCGCGAAGGATGTACATGTACTGCTCGGCAGCGCCGGTCATCTTATTCTGGCGGCCAAGCGCCAGGATCTGCGTGAAGCCAACGTAGAAGAACAGGCCTTCCATGAGGCAAGCGAAAACGATCAGGGACTTCAACAGCGTCTGGTCGGCTTCGGGCGTGCCCGTCTTGAAGTTGGGATCAGCGATCGCGTCGATGAACGGGATCAGGAACTCGTCTTTTGCCCGGATGGACGGCACTTCGTTATAAGCGTTGAAGATCTCGGCTTCGTCCAGATCCAGGCTTTCGACGATGTATTGATAGGCGTGCGTGTGGATGGCTTCCTCGAAGGCCTGGCGCAGCAGGAACTGGCGGCATTCGGGAGCCGTGATGTGGCGGTAGGTGCCCAGCACGATGTTGTTGGCGGCCAGCGAGTCGGCGGTCACGAAGAAGCCGAGGTTGCGCTTGACGATGCGGCGCTCGTCCTCGGTGAGCCCGTTCGGGTTCTTCCAGAGGGCGATGTCGCGCGACATGTTGATCTCTTGCGGCATCCAATGGTTGGCGCAAGTGGCCAGGTACTTCTCCCACGCCCACTTGTACTTGAAAGGCACAAGCTGATTGACGTCGGTCTGGCCATTGATGATGCGCTTGTCGGCAACCTTCACGCGTTGCGAGGTTGCCGAGCCGCTGGCGGCCAGGCCGGCAGCGTGTTCAGGCGCGGCCGGCGTGGGCATGGCGGTATCGCCGAACACACCCGTCGCCGCCCGAACTTCCGGGGCAGCCTGACCACCCGCCGCGGGTGCGGCAGGTTGTGCAGGTTGCGTGGCGGTGGTGTCGTCGTCCCAATTAATCATGATTCATTCTCCGGAGGCGGTTATTGGCAGGCTTCGCACTCTTCGAAGCCGGGGTCACCCGGCCGCATGGTGCAAACCGCTCCGAGAATTTCGGGTTCCGGCAAAACAGGTGCTGCGCCCATGGCCGAAGCCGTGGAGTGGCCGCTTGCGCTGACAGCGTTCAGTTCGCCGCCGCGTCCGGTGGACTTCTCGGCGCTGGTGGCGCCAAGGGTACGCAGGTAGTACGTGGTCTTCAGGCCACGCGTCCATGCCAGCTTGTAGGTGTCGTCCAGTTTCTTGCCCGATGCGCCGGCCATGTAGATGTTCAGCGACTGGGCTTGATCGATCCACTTCTGGCGGCGCGACGCGCATTCAACCAGCCAGCTCGGTTCGACTTCGAACGCGGTGGCGTAGAGTTCGCGGAGTTCGGAAGGAACGCGATCGATGCGGGACAGGCTGCCGTCGAAGTACTTGAGGTCGGCGACCATGACTTCGTCCCAGAGACCGAGTTTCTTCAGGTCACGCACGAGGTAATCGTTAACGACCGTGAACTCGCCGGAGAGATTCGATTTGACGTACAAGTTCTGGAAAGTAGGTTCGATGCACGCAGATACACCAATGATATTGGAAATAGTCGCGGTTGGGGCAATTGCCACGCAATTGGAGTTGCGCATGCCATGTTGTTTGATGCGCGCGCGCAACGTATCCCAATCGAGCGTGCTCGATTCATCAACTTCAACATGACCACCGCGTTCATCACGCAGCATCTTCAACGTGTCTTGCGGCAAGATGCCACGCGACCACAGCGAGCCTTCATACGATTGATAGCGGCCGCGTTCTTCAGCGAGCAGGCTCGACGCGAAGTAGGCGTGATAGCACACCGCTTCCATCGAACGGTCCGCGAATTCAACAGCGGCTTGCGATGCGTAAGGCACGCGCATCATCTGCAGGCAATCCTGGAAGCCCATGATGCCCATGCCCACCGGACGATGGCGCGCGTTGGAATTGCGGGCCTTCTCGACGGCGTAGTAGTTGATGTCGATCACGTTGTCGAGCATGCGCATGGCGATGCTGACCGTGCGCTTGATCTTGTCGTGGTCCAGTTCGAAACCGCCGCCGGCAGCCGGCTTCATGTGCGCGACCAGGTTCACCGAACCCAGGTTGCAAACTGCGATTTCAGATTCGTTGGTGTTCAGCGTGATCTCGGTGCACAGGTTCGAGCTGTGGACGACGCCCACGTGCTGCTGCGGCGAACGGATGTTGCACGGATCCTTGAACGTGATCCACGGGTGGCCGGT
>CBHWAL010000020.1:0-17810 GCA_966111495.1 uncultured Achromobacter sp.
CAGCTGCCGATTCGCATTCAGTTGATAGGACGAGAAGCCGCTGCGGAAGATGCCGGCATCCAGCAGCAGGGCGTCGTCCGCGTCGGCCGCCCGCGCGCCGCCTACCTGGATGCGGCCCGCCTGGATAGCCAGCTCGCCGCCGCCCGACACGCCCGCGCCGCGCAGCTCGCCGGCCAGCGCGAGCGTGCCTTCAGTCAGGGCGCCATCCTTGAGAAGGGACACCGCGCGCAGCGATACGTCGCCGCCCTTGGCGCCGCGCAGCTTGCCATTGGCCTGCATGGCCCCGCCTGACGACACGTCGATCAGGCTGCCCGCTTCCAGCGTCAGGTCGTGGCTGGACCGCAGGCTGACGCTGCCGCCATCCAGATGCGGCAGGCCGGACAGGTTGGCCGGTTCCAGCAGCAGATTGCTCCACAGGCCGCTCGCATCCAGCACCGCATGGCGGGTCAGCGTGACCGTTCCCTTCTCGGCGGCCGGATTCGCCGGCCCGGCGCTCGTCCCGCTGGCGTACACCTGCTGCAGCACGTTGCCCAGCACGATGCTGCCGCTGCGCGCGGACAGGCCGGCGTCCACGTGCACGTCGTTGGCGTACAACGTAATGTTGCCGCCCGCCGCCACCGCCAGCCCGCTGTGGACCTGAATCGCGTCCACCGCGGCGATGCGGATCGCGCCCAGTTCCATGCGGTTCAGGTGCCCGGTGTCCAGCAGCACCTTGCCGTCGCGCCCTTCGGGCAGCTCACCGTCAAGTTCCAGGCCAGCCGCGATGCGCTCGGGCAGGTCCGCCAGCACCACCTCGCGTTGCGCGGCCTGCAGACGGTAGTCCAGCACGCCCGTCGTCTTGTTGTACATGGGCACGTACTGGCCCACGATAAGCTGGCCGCGCCGCGCCACGGCATCGTGCGACAGCTTGTAGCCATCGAGCGCCTGGTCGGGCCGTGTCTGACGCGCGCCCTGGAACGCTTCGCTGGTGACGCCGCCTTCCAGCACGGCGGTTTCCGTTCCGATCACCAACCGGCCGGCGTCGCGGCCGACCGTGTAGCCGTCCTCGAACCGGCGCTTGGGCGCTATCAGCGGGTTGTAGTAGTACGACGTGGCGCTTTCGCCCCAGCGCGCGTGCCGGTCTTCGTAACCCTGATAGATGCCGGTGTAGCGCAGGTCGCCGGGCGCCTTGGACGCCTCGTACAGGCGCCCGTCCGCGCCGCGCAGCCAGGTCTGGTTGATGTAGCCGCTCTGCACGTCCAGCGTGCCGCCCGACAGATTGATGTCCGAGCCGGCCTGCGTGACCACGTCCTTGCCGGCAAAACTGACGGTGCCGCCTTGCGCCATCCATTCGCCGACGGTGTGGCCCTGCGTGCCCAGGTAGCCGCTGACCTCGAGCAGTCCGCCCGCGGTGTACCAGCGGTCGCTGTCGTAGCCGTTGGTTCCCTTGGCCACCCGCACCAGCGTGCGGCGGTCCAGCCAGACGTCCTTGCTGTTCAGGCTTTTATCGTCGCGGCTGACCGGCGCGTCGCGCTGTTCGTTGCCCTGCACGTTGATCTGCAGGTTGTTGCTTTCCATCGCCAACATCACGCCGACCGCGCCGGACACGTCAAGCAGCGCGCCGTCGCGCACCAGGCTGCGCTGCGCCGCTTTGACGACGATCTGCCCGCCGGTCGCCAGCGTCAGCGAATCGCCCTGGAAATCCACGGTGCCGCCGCTCGTGATCTCGACGCGCGACTGATCGCGGAAGTCATTGGCCTCGATGATGTTCACGTCCGTCGTGGACGCGGGCACACGCAAGGCGTCCCGCTGGCCGTCCAGGGCGGTAGTCTTGGCATCGTCTTCCAGCACGACCGCCGTGACCGCGCCCGGCGCCAGCGCGACCGCGGCCGTTTCGCCCAGCGCGTTCAGATGCACGGTGCCGCGCGTGTTGACACTGGTGGTGGCCAGGACAACGCCGTGTTGCCGCAGGTCACGGCCCGTCAGCGTTATGTCGCCTTCGCGCGCCTGGATGAGGCCCGCATTCAGCACCAGGCCGGACGCGCTGTCCGCGTTGAATTGCGCGGTGACTTCATTGCCGCGCGTGGTCGACGCAAGATTGCCGCCGGTGCCCACGCCCTTTTTGATGACGAAGCTGTCGCCCGCGGCCAGAACCGTCTGCCCTTTTTGCGTGACGATCTCGCCCGCGTTGCTGACGGACTGGCCGAGCAGCAGCACGTAGCCGCCGCCCTCGGTGGATGCCTTGGGGGCCGCCGTGGCAATGCGCGCGCCCGCCTGCACGTCGATCTTCCCTTGCGCATCGGTGAAGCTGGCTGCCCCGTTCGGCCCGAAGACGCCGTGGGTCATGAACTGGTCGTCGCTGATGTCGGTGGCCGCGGCCACCAGATTGCGAGTGCTGACCTGGCTGCTGCCGCTGAACACGACACCGTTGCGATTGACGACCATGACGGTGCCGTCGCCCTTGATCTGGCCCTGGATCTGGCTGGGACGCGCGGCGGGATCGTTGACGCGGTTCAGCACCGCCCACGAGCTCTGCTGCTTGAAGTCCACCGTCGTGTTGCGTCCGACGTTGAAAGTCTCCCAGTTCAGGACCGCGCGGTCGGCGGTCTGCTCGATCGCCACGTTGACCCGGCCGTCCTTCAGCGTTTGCACGGGTGCATTGGCGTTGCGCCACCCCGCCGTCAGGGCATTGCCGTCCACCTTCAAGCCGCCTTCGGCCAGACCGTCCGGCACCCCGCCCGCCAGCAGCGCCGCCTGGCGCGCCGCCGCTTGCGCAGCTTGCTGCGCGGCAATGCCGCGCGCCGTGGTGTTCAGATTGGTGATCGAGCGCTGGAGCTGCGCGTTTGCCCGCTGCTGCTGATCGCGCTGACTGCTGGTCGGTATCACAGGCATGCCATTGGGCAGCCGTCCCGAAGCCGCCGCGGAACTCTGCACCGCACCTTTCGCCGCAAACCAGCCCGGGCTGAAGGCGGACTGTGCCTGCGCGCCGCCCGCCATGCCGCCTGCCATGCCGCCTGCGGCCAGAACCAGGGCAACCGCCCGGGCAATGGGCGCCATGCGAAAGCCGCTGGCTTGCCTGTGTGCCGGTTGACGATGATTGCCGTTGCGCCCGCGTGTGGTCATGTGAGATTCCCGCCCAATCGAAAAAGTCAGTCTGAAAAGGTGCCGATACGCTAGGACGAGCGGGCCCGCGAAAATCCTCCAACTTTTTTGCGCGGCTTGCATGCGCGAGGGGCGTGGACGGGTGGGTGCCCGCGCAAATAAAAACGGCACGCGTCGCGTGCCTGTCGAAAACTTGCGCCCGTGCTGCCGCCACGGGTCATGTCAGCAGCAGCATGCCTCCAGGCAGGCGGCGCGCGCGCAGGCCGAACATCTGTTCAAGCTGCGCCAGGGCCGAATCCAACGAGACGATCAGAAAGCGCCCGCTCACCGGTCGGCTGGCGGCCACGTCGTTCATGAGCATCACCCGCCCCGAGCGGTAGCGGTTGATCTCCTTGATCACGTCGGACAGGCGCGTCTCGTCAAAGACGAGTTCGCCGCGCCGCCACGCCGAAGCGATTGCCGGCGCGACTTGCGTCACCCCGCTGACCGCCGAGGCGTCGTAGATCATCTGCTGGCCCGCCAGCAGGGCCCGCGCGCCGGCGGGATGCGCGACCCGCACGCTGCCTTCGATGCAGGTGACGCAGACCCTGCCATCCAGGTTCCGGACTTCGAAGCTGCCCGATTGCGCCACGCTGCGGCCGGCGCCGGCGACCACGCTGAAGGCGCGCGCCGCGGGCGCGAGGTCGATCGCGGCCTCGCCCGCCAGCAGGTCGATGCCCTGGGTTGCGTTGGCGTCACGCAGGTGCCGGATGCTGGTCTCGGTGTTCAGGGTCACCTGCACCTGGCTGCCCATTGCAAACGTGCGCTGCTCGCCCGTGGCGGTGCGGTCGTCGGCATTCCATTCGTCCGGCGATAGCCACCAGCGCCCTGGCGGGAACATTGCCACGGCGCCGGCGGCCGCGACGGCGCCCGCGGCTGCGCCCAGGAACAGCCGGCGGGCGGGCCGCGCGGACCGCTCGCCGGCGCCTTGCGGATGCCTGCGCAGATACTCGCGCGCCACCGGCCCCAGCTGCTCCCAGCGGCGCTTGACCTGGCTGAACGCGGCCTGATGCGCGGGACTGGTCTGCAGCCAGCGCTGGAAGCCATCCATGTCGTACGCCGTGACGCGTGCGGATGTCAGCAGGCGCAGCCACACGCGGGCCTGACTCTGCAGGTCGTCGGTCGCGTCGGCGCTGTCGGCTACGGGTGTTTGCATGGAATCAGGCGGTCAGCCGCGCGGCCGTGTCGCCAGGACGATGCACAGCGCCGGGCGGGTAATGGTTGAAGGGCACATATTCACAGACGAATGACGGGCGGCAAATCCGCCACTATTTGTTGTAACCACTTATTTGTTCATCCATGAAGTCATGCGCCCGTCGTAATTCGTGTTCCACGACGCTCAGCGACACCCCCAGGCGCTTGGCCACTTCCTTCTGCTGCAGCTGTTCCACGCGAACCATGATGAGGATCTGGCGGCGGCGCGGCGGCAGCCGTTCCATGAGGGCGACCATGCGGTCCAGGTCCGACCGCAGCTCCGCCGTTTGCGCCGGATTCGGCGCCGGGTCGGCCTGATCGAGCAGCGCGCTGACCTCGTCGAACGACACCACCCGGCTCTGCCGGCGCTGGATGTCGACGGCAATGTTGACCGCCACCCGCACCAGGTATCCACCGGGGCTCTTGACGGGCACGTCGTCCTCGCGTCCGTGCAGCCGCACCCAGGTGTCCTGCAGGGCATCGCCCGCCAGGTCGGCATTGCCCAGCAGCCGCGTCAGGCGCCGCTTGAGATTCGTGTAGTGCTTGGTCAGGTAATCCGACAGCGCCAGGCGCGCATCTTCACTCATCGCGCCCTGCCTCCATCCCCAAACGCGGCGTGGCGCATTGCGGCCCCGCGTCGCCGGCACGCTGCACCAGCATGGTCAACGGCTGCTCCATGCGCGCCGGCGGCGCCCGCCGCACGCGAGCGCGACCCAGCACCTCGCGCAGCGCCGCATCGCGCGCCGCGTCCCCGGACGATGTCAGGAGGCGCACGTCGTCCAGACGGCCGCGCGCGTCCACGCGAAATCGAAACAGCACGCGATAGTTGCCCGGCGCGGTGCGGCCATCCTGGCACAACGTCTGCCACAGCCGCGCCTGCACCCAGGCGCCATAACCGAAGTCCACCTGCGCTGGCCGGATCTCGGTAAGTGTGTAGGCGTCGGCCGGTCCGGCCCGATCCGCCCGCAATCCGGTGCCTTCCAGCAGCCGCCGCAACGCAACTTCCGGGGCAAGATTTCCCTGCACCGCCGATGAGCGCCTGCCGGCCACCATCGCCGCATGGAACAGGATCGGCCAGCCCGAAACCGACGCATATCGGTCCAGCGCCTTGTCCAGCGGCTGCGCCGGAATATCGAAGACCAATGGCGCGCCCGGTGGATGAGCCGACACGGCGGCCGGCGGCGGCGCACCCCGCGCACAGGTCGCCGCCAGCAAGGCGCACAAGATCCACAGCGCCGCGCGCCCCCGGATCAAACGGATCGCGTGCCGACGCACCCGGCTGATTGCCGCCGCCCATTCGACTCGCGCGCCCCCGTGTTCCCGCGGCGAGGCCGTGGGGAACGTGGCGAGAAGGCGAAAGGATTAGGCAGGGCATGCGCACCATGATGTAGACGCGCATGGTGGCAGCGCGAGGTTACACGCCCGTTACATGCCACGCAGGTAATCCGATCAGCCGTCGCAAACGGAACGCGGCGGCATGACCGGGTATCATCTGCCCTTGTCGCCCGGCGACCGCCGACCACGCCCCGGATGTGTAGCCAGATAAGTAGCTAGACCGGGTTTTTGGAAGGCACCATCGCCAAGAACCGCATAAATGCACGATCTACAAAAAACATGAAACTCGCCACCTGGAACGTCAACTCCCTGAACGTGCGCCTGCAACAGGTCCTCGACTGGCTCGCCGCCAATCCCGTCGACGTGCTGTGCATCCAGGAGCTCAAGCTCACCGACGACAAGTTCCCCGAGGCAGCATTCAAGGAAGCCGGCTACCACGCCGTCTGGGCCGGCCAGAAAACCTACAACGGCGTCGCCATCATCTCGCGCGTGCCCGGCACGACGATGGTGCGCAACATCCCCGGCTATGAAGACCCGCAGCAGCGCGTCCTCGCTTTGACTTTCCCCAGCCCCGAAGGCGACGTGCGCGTCGTGTGCGCCTATTGCCCCAACGGCCAGTCGGTCGGGTCCGACAAGTACGCGTACAAGCTGGAATGGTTCGAGGCCATGCGCAAATGGCTGGCCGACGAGATCAAGCAGTATCCCCGTCTTGCCGTCCTTGGCGATTACAACGTCGCGCCCGCCGACGAAGACGTGCATAACCCCGAAAAGTGGGAAGGCCAGGTCCTGGTGTCCGAACCCGAACGCCAGGCGCTGCGCTCGCTGGTCGACCTGGGCCTGACCGACTCGTTCCGCCTGTTCGAACAGCCGGAAAAGTCCTTCAGCTGGTGGGATTACCGCCAGTTCGCCTTTCGCCGCAACGCCGGCCTGCGAATCGACCACGTGCTGCTGTCCGCCCCCCTGGTCAAGCGCTGCACCGCCTGCGTCATCGACAAGGAGCCCCGCCGCAACGAGCAACCGTCGGACCACGCGCCGGTCATCGCCACGCTTCAATTTTCTTGAACGGATTTCGCGCCGGGGCGTGTTGCGCAGCCGGGCCCAATTCCTGTATATTTCTGGTCTTGCTTGATTTGGGGCGGTAGCTCAGCTGGGAGAGCGTCGCGTTCGCAATGCGAAGGTCGGGAGTTCGATCCTCCTCCGCTCCACCAAATTCCAGACGGAAAAGCCTTGGACACTTTTGTGTGCCAAGGCTTTTTTGTTTTTTGCAGTCTGGATGACTGCGGCCCGTAGACCGGCAATGTTCGAACGGCTGGATGTCTACGGCGCTCAGGGTAGACCGGCGATCCTCAAACGGCTGCCGCGCACCGGTCTTAGCCGGTCCTCAGCCTTTTCAGCGGCAAGGCTTCAACGTGTGCAGGTCCAGCAGCGTGAACTTGCCTCCGTCCTGCCAACCACCCGTGTCGATGTAAAAGACATTGCCCAGTTGCGCCGGCTTACGTAGCGTCATGTGCCCATGGACCACCGCACGGACGTTTCGGACGTGCTTGGCATATTGCATTCGATAGCGGTCGATGGACCACAGGCACGCGTCTTCATCCTCCAGACTGAAGGCGGCGTCATGGATGGCTTGCCAATCGTCATAGGGAAAGTCGGCATGCACCAGACCGACGACACCGTCCGGCGTTTCCACCTCGATGGCCAACGGCAAGGCATTCAGCCCGGTCGCAATGCGCGCCTGGGTGCCGCTATCGCACGCATCCAGCCATTCGCCGCCATGGACGCGATGATCCACGTCAGGAATGGGGTTGTTCATGGCACGCCGCCACGTCATGAGATCGTGATTCCCGCAGATCGCATGAAACCAGGGGCGCTCCAGCCAGGCCAGTACGTCGCCGGACTCCGGCCCGCGATCGACGAGATCACCAACGGAGAACAAGCGGTCATGCTCGGGGCAAAACCTGGTTGCGGCAAGCGCGGCTTCTAGCCGGCCGAAATGGCCATGAATGTCGCCGACGGCAAGATCGCGGCCCTTGGTATTCAGACCAAAGCGCGCTACACGCAGATTTCCGGACCTCTGGGCTGATTCCATGCAGTGTCCCCCGAATCATCCTTCCTACATCATTGAGGGCTGTCCGAAATTTGTAGGCAAACTTCGGACAATCTGCGAGTTTACGCCGGGAGTTTCGCCCCTCCCCCCTTCGCGGCAACGGCCGCAACGCGCGGCATGATTGTCGCAAGCCGCGATACGGCCCCCTTCAAGGCCGCTGATGTCGCTGTCATCAATCCCTAGAACGACGTTTAAGGCTGAAGGAATTCGGATGCAGCATGAGCATCCGAACGAGGAGCGGGCTTAAACCGCGCCCCCCACCTCAAATCGTCTCCTTATCCAACCTCCGCACCGCCGCGCTCAGCGTCGAGAAATCAAACTCCTTGCGCCCGCGCATCACCAGCCGGATCAGCACCGTCGTCACCACCGGCACGAATGCCGCCAGCAAGAACGATTCCAACAGGAAAGTCGGCTTGTCCCCGGGCGCGGGGAAGAAGAACAGCCCCGCAATCAACCCCGTGATGGTGGCCGCGGTCGCGGTGAAGCCGTCGTGCTTGCGGCTGAACAGCCCATAGAACACCGGGAAGGCGGCGGCCGAGCACAGCAGGTCGGCCAGCAGGAACAGGTACAGCACGCTGTAGCCCTGGGACGCCACGATCATGACGGGGATCGCCATCAACAGCACCAGCCAGCGCGCTACCCGCTTCATGGTGGCGCCGCTGGCGTTGGGCATCAGGCGGCGCAGGTCCACCGCGATGATGCTGGACACCGCGCTGATGGCGGTGTCGGCGGTGCTCATGACCAGGGACAGGCCCAGCGGGATCAGGGCGATGACGAACCACGCCGGGGCGTGCGGCATGATCACGCTGAACAGCGCGATTGAGCTGTCGCCCTCGGGCGCCAAACCGACGAAAGCCAGGCCAAACAGACCCATCAAAAAGATGAATGGCGCCACCAGCACGCCGCCCAGCAGGAAACCGTTGCGCATGGTGCGGGCGTCGCGCGCGGCGTAGATGCGTTGCCAGTTGCCCTGGTGGAAGATACCGGTCAAGAGGATGGCGACAAAGAAGGTCAACCCGGCCTTCACGCCCACCGGGTCGGTCAGATCCAGCAGTTGCGGGGCCTTGGCCTGCAGCGCTTCAATGGTCGGCAACGCGCCGCCCGCCGCCTGCCAGCCCACAAAGCACAGCACCACCAGCAGCGGCACGATGATCATCATCTGCACCTGATCGGTGAAGATGGACGAGCGCAGGCCGCCGTAGGTGGTGTAAAGCAAGGTCGTCCCCATCACGATGGCCGCCGTGCCCCACAGGGGCCCGGGCGCCCGCATACCGACCAGCGTGGCCATGGCCGGGACCTCGGCCGAGAGCGCGATGAACAGGTAGAACAACATGATGAAAAGCGCCAGGCCATACATGGGACGGCCGTAGCGCGCCATCAGGAATTCCGTCAGCGTGTGGCCGTGCGGGATCAGCTCGCGCATGCGCCGTCCCAGCGGAATCATGACCAGACGCGGCGACATCGACCCCAGCGCGTAGCCGATCACGGCGGCCAGCCCGCCCCACGTGGCGGCCTGCGCGGGCGAAAAGAGAATCCATGCGCCCAGTGTCGACGCCATCAGCGTGAGGATCGTGCCAAACGATCCCTGGCTGTTGCGCGCGACGATGTAGTCTTCGAGGGTGCCGCGCTTACGCCGCGTGTACAGCACGCTGGCCACGGCGAAGCCGCCCGAGAACAGCAGCAGCCATATCAGGGCGGTGGTTTGGGTCAACATGAAGGTCGGTCCTCCCGCGGGCGGCCTGGGGCCGGACGCGTAACGCGGCGGCCCGCCGTCAGGGAGGCCGCAAGATGAATGGAATCAGGGAGGGCGCGCGAGACTTGCGGAGTCCTTCCCTTCGCCGGCATTACCCGGATCAGGTTCAAAGGGTTACCGCGTTGACGCGGAATCTCAGCCCGTACAGGGCTCCCCCAGGAATTGCCGCAAGGTTAGGAGAGCCGCGCGGCGATGTCAACGCGCAACGGGGGGAAGGAGCCGCCCGCCCCCCGGTTTTATGCTAAGTTCGCCCGCTTGCGGCACCCGAGGGCGTGCCGGACGCGGCACTGATGACGCAATTGATGACGCAACTGATGACGCAACTGAAGACGCAATCGACGAGCTGATCGCCATGATGCACCTGAACCTGTTCATTTTCGGCTGCGGCCACCATCGCGCGGCCTGGCGCCACCCGGACTCGGCGGCCGAGCGGCTGGGCGACATCAGCTACTACGAAAGCCTGGCCCGCACGGCCGAGCGCGGCAAGCTGGACGCCATTTTCTTTGCCGACGGCCAGTCGATGGACAACATCGGCGACGGTCCGCGCTGGTTCCTTGAACCCCTCACCACGATGGCGGCGATCGCCCGCGCCACCTCGCGCATCGGCCTGATCAGCACGGTGTCCAGCACGTTCTTCACGCCGTTTCATGCGGCACGCATGGTGGCCTCGCTGGACCACATTTCCGGCGGGCGCATGGGCTGGAACGTGGTGACGTCGATGTTCGATGCCGAAGCGCGCAACCACGGCTACGAATCCATGCCCGGCCACGACTGGCGCTACGCACGCGCCGAGGAATTTGTCGACGTCGCGCTGCGGCTGTTCGACTCGTGGGACGACGACGCGCTGGTCATCGACCGCAACGGCGACTTCGGCGTGCCCGCCCGCCTGCACAAGATCGATCATCATGGCGAGCATTTCCTGGTGGACGGCCCGCTCACGGTGCCGCGTCCGCCGCAGGGGCATCCGGTGCTGTTCCAGGCGGGCGCCTCGGACCAGGGCCGCGATCTGGCGGCGCGCCGCGCGGAAGCCATCTATGCGGTGGCGTACGACCTGCCGGCCGCGCAGTCCTACTACCGCGACATCAAGCAACGTGTTCGGGCGGCGGGCCGCGACGCCTTCGTGCCGATCATGCCGGGCCTCGTGACCTATGTCGGCTCGACCGAGGCCGAAGCCCGCGCCAAGCAGCGCGAACTGGACGAGCTGCTGCCGTCGGACGCCTCATTGCGCCAACTGGGCACGTTCGTCTTGCAGGATTGTTCGGGTTGGGATCTGGACGCGCCCGTGCCGCCCCTGCCCCCACTGTCCGAGTTCACCGGCCCCAAGGGCCGTTACGGGACCATCCTGCGCATCATCGAAACCGAACAGCCCACCGTGCGCCAATTGCTCGGCCGCCTGGCCGCGGGCGGCGGACATTGCACGATGGTGGGCACGCCGGAGCAGATCGCGGACCGGATGGAACACTGGTTCAGGAACGAAGGCGCCGACGGCTTCAACCTGATGCCCCCGTCACTGCCGGGCGGCATCGACGACTTCGTGGAGCAGGTGGTGCCGGTGCTGCAACAGCGCGGGCTGTTCCGTAAAGACTACGAACACGCCACGCTGCGCGGGCATCTGGGTCTGGAAAGACCGGGCCGCTGACAGAACCAGCGCCGGACCGACGGGTGTGGCGCGGATCAGCCCGTCTGGGTCAACGGTTTGCGCTTGGGGTCGGGAATTGGTTTCCGGACGGCCGGTTGCGGCCGACTCGCGCGGGTGGCGATCCAGTCGTAAAGGCGGACGCCAGGCTCACGCATCAATGCGGTGACGACGCCGGTGACCACCAGCCCCACCACGATAAAGAGCAGCCAGGCCATCACGACGCACGCTTGGCCGGGCCGCAGGAGCTTGACCGGCACTTCCGCGCGCCAACCGCGATGGATACGCGGACTGCCGCGCACTGCCCGATCTTGTTGTCAATCATGATGTCGCACATACAAAAACTGCCGCCGCGAGTATGCATGACACCCCCGCGGCGAATAATCAAAAAAGCAATGTAGCGTAGTTTATGTTTCAGTAACCCGCACGAAACGGGGTGAAATCAAAAATCATCGCGGCTTCCTGGCCTGCTCGCGACGCTGGCGGCATGCATGGCCGCCGCGCATCGACGCGGTATGGCAGCTACAAGTTGGGATACTTGCCCACGATCTCCAGCACGCCGTTGATGACGAACTGCACGCCCATGCAGACCAGCAAAAAGCCCATGACGCGCGAGATGGCCTCGACGCCGCTCTTGCCGATCACGGCAACGATGCGGCCCGCAAAATGCAGGCAGATCCAGAACAGCAGCCCCAGCAGCGAAAACACGATGACCGGGGCCACGGCCACCACCCAGCGCGCATAGTCCGGCGCAATGGCCGAATCGACCGACGACGCGCCGCTGATGATCATCGCAATCGTCCCGGGACCCGCCGTGCCCGGCAACGCCAGCGGCACGAAGGCAATGTTGGGGCTTGGGCGCTGGAGCGCGTCGGCCGCGGCTTCGGCCTCCAGCGCGCGCGGCTGGTCCGACGGAAACAGCATGCTGAAGCCGATGCTGACCACGATCAGTCCGCCCGCGATACGCAGCCCGGGAATGGAAATGCCGAAAGTGTGCATCAGCAGCGCGCCGGCGTAATACGTCACCAGCATGATGCCGACGACGTAGAACGCCGCCTGGGTCACCTGCTTCTGCCGCTCCTTGAACGGAATCTGCTGGCCGAGCGACAGCAGCAATGTCATGGACGTCAGCGGATTGGCCAGCGGCAACATCAGCGCCAGACCCAGGCTGACGAGCTTGCCCAGTTGAATCAGTTCATCATTCATGACGGCTCGCTAGAGTATGCGCGCCGTCTAGTCTACGTCACGCGGCCCGGCGGCACCGTCAATGGGCCACGGCCACGCAGCCCGGTCCGGAACGCCGCCCAGGGTGAACGCCCTGCGGTCAACGCGTTCAGCATCGGCTTGGCTAATTATCAGCATCCATTAAACTGATGCAATTCCCGCAGCGGCCCGTGCTGCCTAGCATACAAGCGCCCGCTGCCCGCGGCTTTGCCGCGGCGCATTGCCATCGCCACCCGGAGTTTCCACTTGACCGACCTCTATCAATTCAGCCGCGGCACCGTCCCGCTGCTGATCTCCATCCCCCACCTCGGCAGCCAGATTCCCGACGCGCAGCGTCCCCACATGACGGACGTTGCTCTGCAGTCCGGCGACACCGACTGGCATCTGGACACCCTGTATCAGTTCGCCCAGGCGCTGGGCGCGTCCGTGCTGGGTGCGCGCTATTCGCGTTATGTCGTCGACCTGAACCGCCCGCCCAACGACGAAAGCCTGTATCCCGGGCAGACCAAGACCGGCCTGTGCCCCACCCAGGCGTTTCGCGGCGATGCGCTGTACCAGAACGACGCCGTGCTGACCGACGCGGAGCGCGCCCAGCGCCTGAACGCGTACTGGAAGCCGTATCACGCCAAGCTGCGCGAGGAAATCGACCGCATCAAGGCCGAGCACGGCACGGTGCTGCTGTGGGAAGCCCACTCGATCGCCAGCGTCCTGCCGCGCCTGTTCGAAGGCAAGCTGCCCGACCTGAACATCGGCACGTCTGACGGCGCCTCCTGCGCGCCCGACATCCTGGCCGCCGTGCATGAGCAGTTGAACGGCTGCAAGGACTACACCTGGGCCGTCAATGGCCGTTTCAAGGGCGGCTACATCACGCGCCACTACGGTTCGCCGGCCGACAACGTCCACGCCATCCAGCTCGAAATGTGCCAGTCCACCTACATGGACGAAACGCATCCGTACGGCTATCGCCCCGACCTGGCCGGCAAGGTCATTCCGGTGGTCGAAGGCATGGTGACCGCCGCGCTGCGCCAGACCACCGCGCGCCAGCGCTAAGCCCTGTTGAACCGCCGCCGGACGCCCACGCCATGAACCGCTTTTCGTTCAGCAGCACGGAAAATTATCCGGAATGGAGCCTGCTGTTGACGTGGGTAGCGGTGGTGGAAGCGGCCTCGGTCTCGGGCGCGGCACGGCTGCTGGGGTTTTCGCAGGCGGCCGTGTCGCAGCGGATCAAGCAGCTTGAAGCCGCCATGTCGACTGAGCTACTGGACCGGAGCACCCGCCCCGCCCGGCCCACCCCGGCGGGCGAGCTGCTCTTTGAACACGCGGCGCGGCTGCTGGCGCAGGCCGGCGACATGACCGAAAGCGTGCGCAACCTTAGCCGGGCCAAGCGCAACATCGTGCGCTTCGGCTGCGTGGACTCGTTTGCCGGCACGCTGGGGCCCACCCTGATCCACGGCCTGTCCGGCGCGTCACGCCAGATCCGGCTGTGGTCGGGCATCACGCCCGTGCTGGACAAGCAGTTGGAAGACCGGCAACTGGACCTCGTCGTCACCACCAGCGCGTCGGCGGGCAAGCCCACCATCCGCAAGTACAGCCTATTCAGCGAGCCCTACGTGCTGATCGTGCCGCGCTCGATGAGCATGGACCGGATCGACACCTTGAAGGAACTGGGCCAGCGCGCCCAGTTCATCCGCTACAGCGCACGCTCGTTCATCGGCGCCGAGATCGACCGGCTGGTCGAGTCGCACGGCGTGATGATCGAGCGGACTTACGAATTCGACAATACCGATCCGCTGCTCAGCCTCGTCACGGCCGGAGTGGGCGTCGGCATCAGCACGCCGCTGTGCATCTGGCAGTCGCGCCATTTCCTGGACCAGTTGCGCGTGCTGCCGCTGGCGCCATTCCTTGGCGCGGCGCGGGCCGACGATCCCGCCCTGTCGCGCACGCTGTATCTTGCCGCGCGCCAGCAGGAGGTGGGCAAGCTGCCCTTTGAAGCACGCGACGTGATCCTGATGGCCATGGAGCGCTTGATCCAGAAGGAACTTGCCCCGGCGCTGGGGCTGCCGCCGGCCACGCTGTGGCGCAGCCTGCGGCGTTAAGGTGAAGCGCTAGTGCCCCGCCCTCACGACAGCGACGACGTCAGCGCCGGCACGGCCTCGAAAAGATCGCCGACCAGACCGTAGTCCGCCACGCCAAAGATCGGCGCATCGGCGTCCTTGTTGATGGCGACGATGACCTTGGAATCCTTCATGCCGGCCAGATGCTGGATGGCGCCGGAGATCCCGACCGCCACGTACAGTTCCGGCGCAACGATCTTGCCCGTCTGGCCGACCTGCCAGTCGTTCGGTGCATAACCCGCATCGACGGCCGCGCGCGAGGCGCCCAATGCCGCGCCCAGCTTTTCGGCCAGCGGATCCAGCAGCTTGAAGTTTTCCGCGCTGCCCAGGCCGCGTCCGCCCGACACCACGGCGCGCGCGCCGCCCAGGTCGGGGCGTTCGGACACCGCGATCTCGCGGCTGACGAAGCGCGACAAGCCCGCCCCCGCCACGGCCTGGACCGCTTGCACCGTGGCGCTGCCGCCCTCGGCTGACACCGCGTCAAAGGCCGTGGGGCGGATCGTGGCCACGATCACCGGATAGCCGCTCTTGACCGTCGCGATCGCGTTGCCGGCATAGATCGGACGCTTGAACGTATCAGGCGCCAGCACGTCGATGACGTCCGAGACCTGCGCCACATCGAGCAAGGCGGCAATGCGCGGCGCCACGCCCTTGCCGTGCGCCGTCGCGGCCAGGAACACGTGCGTATACCCGGCGGCAACCGCCACCGCCTGCGCGGCCACGGTTTCCGGCAGGCCGTCGGCAAGCTGCGGGGCCTGCGCCAGCAGCACCTTTTCCACCCCTGCGACCCGCGCAGCCGCTTCGGCCACCTGCTGCGCGTTCGCGCCCGCGACCAGCACGTGGACCGGCATCGCCAGCCGGGCGGCAGCGGCGATGGCGTTGAGCGTGGCGCCGTTCAGCGCCCGATTATCGTGTTCGGCAATAACAAGGACAGTCATCAGATCACCTTGGCTTCGTTCTTCAGTTTGTCGACCAGCGCGGCCACGTCGGCGACCTTGATGCCGGGCGCGCGCGCCGCCGGTTCTTCGACGCGCAGGGTCTGCAGGCGCGACACGGGGTCCACGCCCAGCGCGTCCGGCGTTTCCACGTCCAGCGGTTTTTTCTTGGCCTTCATGATGTTGGGCAACGTGACGTAGCGCGGTTCGTTCAGGCGCAGGTCCGCCGTCACGATGGCGGGCATCGTCAGCTCCACCACCTCCAGGCCGCCGTCCACCTCGCGCGTCACGCGCGCCGTGCCGTCGCCGATGGCGATGGCGCTGGCGTTGGTGGCCTGCGGCCAGCCCAGCAGGGACGCCAGCATCTGGCCGGTCTGGCAGGCGTCGTCGTCAATGGCCTGCTTGCCCAGGATCACCAGCGCGGGCGCTTCCTTGTCCACCACCGCGCGCAGCAGCTTGGCGACTTCCAGCGGCTGCAAGGCGGCATCCGTCTGCACCAGCACGCCGCGGTCGGCGCCGATGGCCAGCGCCGTGCGCAACGTCTCCTGCGACTGCGCCGTGCCGCAAGACACGGCCACGACCTCAGCGGCCGCGCCCTGCTCTTTCAGGCGCACGGCCGCCTCGACGGCGATTTCATCGAACGGGTTCATCGACATCTTGACGTTGCCGATGTCCACGCCGCTTTGGTCGGCCTTGACGCGCACGTTGACGTTGTAGTCAACCACGCGCTTGACCGCGGCAAGTACCTTCATGGAACACTCCTGATTGAAAGTAATCAACGGCCGTTCCCGCGTTATGGCGGGGACGGCTGCAGTTTGGTCAGTCCGGGACGCTTTCCTGGACGGTGATGTCCAGGATCACAGCGAAGTCGTTTTGCGTGGCCCCGGTGCAGGGCTTGGCAACGCCCCGCATTTCCGTGACGCGCGACATTTGGTATTCCTGTGCCGTCACCACGAGCCGCGTGACCTCGCGCCCGTCCGCGCCCACCGGCAGCGAACCGACCTCCCAGCAACCGGACGCCGCGCCTGAACACGTCACCAACGCCACCGCAGCACCACGCAAGACAAAGAGATTCAGCACCTGCACGGGTCCGCCGACCAAGGTCGATTGCAGCAACGCGTCGCCCCCGAATGCCGCCGGTTCGCGCGGCTGCAACGCCGCGGAGACGCCCTCGCCTTGCAGCATCACCCCCTCGCCCGCCAGCACGACCGACACGCGGTCAAAGCCCGGAAAGCGCGAATACGGTCCGTCGCGTTCGATATCGGCGATGCTGACGCGCCAGCGCCCGGCCGGATCCGCCGTCAGCGTGCGCGTGACGCCCCCGCCGTTCTTCCATGGCTCGGGCGGCAACGCGAGCCAGCTGGCTCGCACCGGACCGCGCGGATTAGGAGACTGCGCCAAGGCCGTACTTCCCGGTCAAGAGCGCGCCGCGCTGAAAGCGCCCCAGTTCATAAGGCGTGAGTGACACGTCGGTCGCCAGGCCCAGCGCCTCTTGCGCCAGCACGCGGCCCACGGTGGGCGACAACTTGAAGCCGTGGCCCGAGAACCCAAAGCCCACGATCAGCCCTTCAATGCCCGGCACGCGGCCCAGCACGGGGTTCCAGTCGGGCGTTACGTCATAGACGCCGGTCCAGGAAGACGCCAGCCCGGCAGTTTCGTACGCGGGGAAGCGGTCCGCCACCTGCGCGCCCACCTCGGCCACGTAGTCCAGCGGAATATCGCCCTGCTCGGCGTCGCTCTTTTGCAGCGCCTCGCCGACAATGCCTTCGCTCACCAGCATCTGGTTGCCGCCGTAGCTGCGGCAATACAGCATGCCGGGCGAGGCCAGGTCCTTGAAGACCGGCATCGAATACGTATAAGGCGCCGCGTCGCATTCCAGCGCCAGCACGGCATGGCGCTCCGGCACGACGGGCATGGCCACGCCGGTCCAGCCGGCAAGCTCCGGCGTCCAGATGTTCTGCGTGCTGATGACGAGCGGCGCGTTGTAGTCGCCTTCGGATGTCACCACGCCCGTCACGCGGCCGTTGTCGATGATCAGGCGCTGGACGTTGACGTTTTCGCGGATGGTGACGCCGCGGCGGCGGGCGCCGCGCGCGAAGCTGGTGGCCACCAGATACGCGTCGGCAAAGCCCGCCTCGGGCTCATAGCCGATCAGCGCGGCGTTATCGAAGGACGCAATGGGCAGCAGCTCGCGCGCCTGTGCCGCATTCAGCAATTCCAGCGCGATGCCCTGCGCCTGCTGCTGCGCCAGCGCGCCGCGCAGCGGTTCCAGCTTGTCGTCATCGGCGGCGGTGATCAGGTAGCCGCATTTGACCAGGCCACACGAGGCCTCTTCGTCGCCCAGGTAGCTGGCGAAATTGTTGAACACGCTCCACGAACGCTGGGCCAGCTC
>CBHWAL010000021.1:0-17766 GCA_966111495.1 uncultured Achromobacter sp.
TCCGGACCGCAATCGTGGCCCCGCGCGCCCCGGGTCGCCACCGTGCCGGACGCCTTAAGAACCAAACCCGCCACGTCAGTAACCAACACCGCATCGACAGCAGACAGCGTGCAAAACCTACGCTGCTAGTTCACAGCCCGCAAGAAAACGCACCAATCAAAGCACCCCAGCAATCGCATCCCGAGCCTGATGCGACAGTTCCAGCCGCGTCGGCAGACTCCCATCCGGATGATGCGCAGACAGCGGCGGCAGAAACACCACTTCGACGGATAGACCGGTCACACCCAGCACCCGCCAGAGGTTGCCCACCAATGACTCCTCGCCCACAAACGCCGCGTACCCGCTGCGCTTGCCGTGCTGCATGAACCGCAGCGCAACAGGCTGGATTTCAATAGCCGCCGCGCGGGCGGGTTCGAAGAGGCTGGCGTGGAAAGGGAGGAGGTCGAAGCCTTCGGTCGTCGTGCCTTCCGGAAACAGCCCGACCGCGTCGCCCTGTTTGAAGCGAGCCTGCATCGACTCCCCCATCGCATGGACTGCGTGGCGCTGCCCCCGTTCGATGAAGAGCGTGCCCGCGCCGGCGACCAGCCAGCCGATCACCGGCCACGCGCGGATTTCGCTCTTGGCCACGAACGATGTCGCGCGGGCCGAGTTCAGGACGAAGATGTCGACCCATGACACGTGGTTGGCCACCAGCAGCACCGGGCCTTCCAGGCGGGGTTCGCCCTTGAGGACGACCTTGACGCCACAGGCCGCCATCAGCCAGCGGGACCAGCGGCGGTTCAGGCGGGCGCGGGCCGCGGGGCGCATCAGGGGGTAGGCCAGGCCCACGCAAAGCAGGCCGAAAATGATCAGGGGCAGGACAAGGCTCAGCCGTAGGACAAAGCGCAGCAGCTTCAAACTGGAGTCTCCCAGGCCGGTTGGCCACCGACCACGGTGGCTCGCACTCGACCGGGCAGCATCATACCTGCGAAAGGTGTCTGGGCGCTGCGGCTTTGCAGGGCGGCGGGCATCACCATCCATTCGGTGTCCAGGTCCGCCAGGCACAGGTCTGCCGGCGCATCCACGCCCAGGTGGCCGCATGGGTCCAGGTGCGGCGCGACGGCGGACAACACCGCGGCCGGGCCCGACGTCACGCGCGCCAGCGCGTCGCTGACAGGACGGCGGCCGTCGCGCGCCCACTTCAGGGCCAGCGACAGCAGCAGTTCAAGACCGGTTGCGCCGGGCGTCGCGGCCGCGAACGGGGCGGCCTTGCCGCGGGCGTCCACCGGCGTGTGGTCCGAGCACAGCGCATCGATCACGCCGTCCGCCAACGCCGACTGGAGCGCGTCGCGGTCGCGTTGGCCGCGTAGCGGCGGCGACAGGTGGTGATTCGTGTCGAAAAAGCCGATGTCCACGTCTGTCAGCAGCAGGCTGTTTGCGGACACGTCCGCCGTCACCGGCAGGCCTTCGCGGCGGGCCGCGCGCAGCAGGTCCACGCCGGCCGCTGTCGACAGGCGGGTCAGGTGCACACGCGCACCGGTCGCGCGCTGCAGTTCGAAGATCGTGTGCAGCGCCACGGTCTCTGCCTGCGCCGGCATGCCTTCCAGGCCCAAGCGTTCCGCGTACGGACCGCTGGCGGCCGAGGTGCCACGTGCAAGCCAGGGGTCCTGCGGACGCAGCCACAGTGTCTGGCCCAGGCCGCTTGCGTAGCGCATCGCCCCCCACAGCACCCGCGTGTCGGCCGCAAGGGATTCGCCCTGCGCGAACGCGATGCAGCCCGCCCGCGCCAGCAACGCCATTTCCGTCAGGGTTTCGCCGGCCAGGCCCACCGTCATCGCGCCCAGCGGGTGGATGGCGCACTGCCCCGCCTGCGTGTGGCGAAGCAGCGCCTCGATCTTGGTCGGTTCGTCCGGCGGGCTTTCGGCATCGGGCGGCAGTACCAAACGCGTCACGCCACCGGCCAATGCCGCGCGCAATTCAGCGGGCGCGAATCCCCCGTGACCCGCGTTGCCCGCTTGCGCGACGCGCGCCGACAGGTCAATCAGGCCGGGCAGCACCGCCAGGCCCTTTGCATCAATATGCCGATCTGCCTGGAAGGCGTCGGGCGCCGCACCCACCGCGACGACGCGGCCCGCTGCGATGTACAGGTCGTGCTGGCCATCGACGCCGTTTGCGGGATCGATCAGTCTGCCGTTGGCAATGTGCAGTCTCATGGCGCTGCTCCGGCCAAGGCGCGCAGCACGGCCATGCGCAGCGATTGTTCAAGCGCCGCGAGACGCGCCTCGGCGGGTTCGAGCGCGGCGGCGATATCGCCGTCCACCTCCACGCCAGGCGCCAGGAGGCCGGCGGGCAACAGCAGCACATCGGGTTTGGCGGCCGCCAGCGCTGCGGGCGTGATGCCGTGGGTGCAGGCGTATTCACGCGCGGAAGGAAGCTGCGCGCCGCTGATCTCTTCGACATTCAGCGGCAGTGCGATCACCACATCCGCATCGCTCAGGCTTTCCTGCAGCGTGGCGCAGGCGCGCACGCCCAGTTGGGCAAGGCCGTCTGGCAGCAGCGTGCGCGGCGCCGCGACGCGTACTTCGGGCACGCCCAGCGTGGTCAGCAGATGGATCACCGAACGCGCCACGCCGGCGTGGCGGATGTCGCCCACCAGTGTCACGACGAGGCTGGTGAGGTCGGGCTTGATCTCGGTGATCGCCTGCACCAGCGCCAGCGCGGGCACGGGGTCGGCATGCCGGCCGTCGCCTGCATTGAGCACGTGCAGGCCCGGGGCGGCATGGGCGGCCGCGCAATGGGCCGCGCCGCTCTGGCCGTGGCGCAGGACCAGCACGCCCGGCGCCAGCGCGGCGACCGTCTGGGCAAGCGCCAGGGCGGCTTGCGCCTCCAGCGGCACCGGCAACATCGACACGCTGGCCGCGGCGGCGACGTAGGCGTCGCGGTCCGCAGCGCCCGAGTCGGGCAGGCACACGAACACCGGAAGCTCTGGCGCGGCAGGCGGCGACGAGTCGTCGGACGCCGACTGCGCGCGCGCCATTTCAAGCAGCCGCTCGACGTGCCGGCGGGGCAGCCCTTCCGTGGTCAGCAGATGCGTGAGTTCGCCGCGGCGATCGAGTTGCGGATTGAGCATGGGCAAGACAGGCCGCGGCCGTCAGACCGCGGGCAAGACATCCAGATAGCGTTGCAGGATAACCGCCGCAGCCATCGCGTCGTCCGCGGCATGCGTGCCGAGCAGGCGTTGCGCCTCCATGCTGGAGCCGCGCTCATCCACCAATTCCACGGCAATGCCGAAGCGGCCATGAAGCTGGTTGGCAAAGCGGCGGCAGCGTGCCGTGGCGGGTTGTTCGCCGCCCTCGGCGTCCAACGCCAGACCGACAACGACGCGATGCGGCTGCCATTCCTGCAGCAGCGCCGCGATGCGGCCAAAACGCGCGTCGCGGACCTCGCTGAAAATGATTTCAAGCGGGCGCGCCTGGCGCGTCAGCGTATTGCCGATGGCAATGCCGATCTTCTTTTCGCCGAAATCGAAGGCAAGCAGTGTTTCTTCAGGCATGGCCTGCGTCGCCCGCCAGCATGACGGGGTCGATGCCCAGCAGCTTGAGCGCGGCGGGGTAGCGGTCCTCGGGCGGCACATCGAAGATGATGTGCGCGTCCGCGCTCACGCTCAGCCACGCGTTCTGACCCATCTCGCTTTCAAGCTGGCCCGCGCCCCAGCCGGCGTACCCCAGCGTGACCAGCATGCGCGCCGGCCCGTTGCCGTCGGCCACGGCCTGCAGCACATCGCGCGACGTGGTCAGCGCCATGTCGCCCAATTTGATGCTGGAGCTGTAGTCGCCAGCCGGCGCGTGCAGCACGAAGCCGCGGTCGGTCTGGACCGGTCCGCCAAAAAAGACGAACGTGTCCTTGACCGGTCCGATTTCCAGCGTCAGTTCAATGCGCTCGAACAGCGTGCCCAGCGTCAGGTCGGTGGGGCGGTTGATGACCAGCCCCAGCGCACCGCGGTCTGTGTGTTCGCACACGTAGATGACGGAACCCGCCAGGCTCCCTTCGACCATGCCCGGCATGGCGATCAGGAACTGGTTGGCGAAGTTGGCCGCCTGTGTCGCAGCGTTTTCGTGATGTTTTTCCGTCATGGCAACCCCTTCATGGGTAGTCTGAGAAAACCGTTGGGAGTGATTGCGCAGACGCAAACGTCATGCCTGACGGCAGTCCGACGGTGACGAAGAATGGGGTAGGTCCCATCTTACGAGCCCTGGCGGAAGTTGTCGGCGTGACGGTTTCAGATTTCCATCAGTTCGAAGTCCTCTTTGCGGGCGCCGCATTCGGGACAGACCCAGTTAGGCGGCACGTCTTCCCAGCGGGTGCCGGGCGCAATGCCTTCGTCGGGCAGGCCGGCCTCTTCGTCATAGACCCAGCCGCAAATCAGACACATCCAAGTACGCATAGTTCTCTCTTACATCAAAACCCCACCGGCGTCCCCGCGGTGGGGCAAAGGTGAGGGGCTTCCATTAGAATGGGGACAATCTTACCGAAACCCAATAGGGGTTCCCCTGAATCATGCCAAATGAGCCGGGGTGCCCTTAATCAAGCGCAGTCACGTGGCCCCCGTTACTCCCCCTCTCGTTTTGGTCTTCGGCCCGCTCGATCCCTCGGGATCAGACGGCTTGCCCGCGGATGCCGTCACCTGCGCCCGTCTGGGCTGTCATGGCCTGGCGGCCGTGACCGCGCTGACCGTGCAGGACACCGCCGGCATCGAAGAAATCCACCCCGTTTCGCCCGACCTTCTGGACGACCAGGCGCGTTGCCTGCTCGAAGACATGTCGGTGCAGGCCATCAAGGTGGGCGGACTATACACCGCGGAAACGGCCAGCGTGGCGGCGCAGGTTGCCGCTGACTACAGCCAGGTCCCGCTGGTGCTGCACCTGGGCCAGCGCGCACAGGTGCCCGCCAATGCCGCCGACGAGGACGAAGCCGACGACCTGCTGGCCGCGACCCTCGAACTGGTGCTGCCGCAGACCGACCTGCTGGTCATTGAACACCTGCGCCTCGCGCAGTGGCACGCCGACGGCGACATTGATATCGGGGACGCACCTACGCCCATGCACGCGCTCGTGGCTGCCGGCGCGGCGTGGGTCCTGGTGCTTGGCAGCCCCCAACGCCCCGGTCATTTCGCCAACGTGCTGCTCGGACCCGGTGGCCAGACCCATACGTGGCCCTGGCAGGCGCCGCCCGACCGCAACGGCGACGCCGGCGGCCTGGCCGCCACCGCGATCACCGCCATGCTGGCGCAGGGCCTGGAAATGCCGGAGGCCGTGCGCCAGGGGCTGGTCCATGCCGACGCCGCCGTGGCCGCCAGCTTCCTGCCGGGGATGGGCCGGCGCATTCCCAACCGGATCCTGCCCCAATGAAACCGATTCGCTTTCCCGCCGGCCTGTATGGCGTAACGCCCGAATGGGACGACACCGACCGCCTGCTGAAGGCCGTGCGTGACGCCGCCGCGGGCGGCATGCGCTCGCTGCAGTTGCGCCGCAAGAACGTGCCCGATGCCGTGCGCGCCGCGCAGGCCCGCGCCCTGGCGCCGTTGTGCCGCGAACTGGGCGTGGTGTTTCTCATCAATGACGACTGGCGCCTGGCGCTGGACGTCGGCGCCGACGGCGCGCACGTGGGCCGCGACGACGAAAGCCTGGCGCACATCCGCCGCGAAGCCGGTCCCGACCTGATCCTGGGCGGTTCCAGCTACGACGACCTGACGCGGGCGCGCGAATTGCTCGACGCGGGCGCCGACTACATCGCGTTCGGCGCCATGTTCGCGTCCACCGTCAAACCCGACACGGTGCGCGCGCCGCTGTCCGTCCTGACCGAAGCCCGCCGCCTTGCCGACGAGCGCGATGCGCCCCGGCCCGCCGTCGTCGCCATCGGCGGCATCACGCCCGCCAACGCGCCGCTCGTGGCCCAGGCCGGCGCCGACGCCATCGCCGTCATCACGGCCCTGTTCGAGGCGCCCAGCGTCCGGGCTGCCGCCGTGGCCTGCTCCGCGCCCTATTCCGCCAACCCCAACCGTAAGCCTTGATCGCCATGTCCAGTAACGCTCAGCTCTTCGACCGCGCCTGCCGCAGCATCCCCGGCGGCGTCAACTCGCCCGTGCGGGCTTTCCGCTCCGTGGGCGGCACGCCGCGCTTCATCAAGCGCGCGCAAGGTCCGTACGTGTGGGACGCGGAAGACAAGCAATACATCGACTATGTCGGTTCGTGGGGCCCGGCCATTCTGGGTCACTCGCACCCGGAAGTCGTGCGCGCGGTGCAGGAAGCGGCCGTGAACGGGCTGTCGTTCGGCGCGCCGACCGAAGCGGAGATCGAGCTGGCCGAAGTGCTGATCTCGCGCCTGCCGTCGCTGGAACAGGTGCGACTGGTCAGCTCGGGCACTGAAGCCACCATGACGGCGATCCGCCTGGCGCGCGGCGCCACCGGCCGCGCCAAGATCGTGAAGTTCGAAGGCTGCTATCACGGCCATTCGGACAGCCTGCTGGTCAAGGCCGGATCGGGCCTGCTGACCTTCGGCAATCCCAGCTCGGCCGGCGTGCCGCCGGAATTCGTGTCGCACACGCTGACCCTGGAATACAACAACCTGGATGCCGTGCGCGAAGCCTTTGCGCAGCATGGCGCCGACATCGCCTGCATCATCGTGGAGCCGGTCGCCGGCAACATGAACCTCATCAAGCCGGCGGCCGGCTTCCTGGAAGGCCTGCGCGAAGTCTGCACGCAGCATGGCGCGCTGCTGATTTTCGACGAGGTCATGACGGGTTTTCGCGTGGGTCCGCAAGGCGTACAAGGGCTGACCGGCGTCAAGCCGGACATCACCACGCTGGCCAAGGTGATCGGCGGCGGCATGCCGGTGGGCGCCTTCGGCGGCAGCGCCGAGGTCATGAAGCACATCGCGCCGCTGGGCGGCGTCTACCAGGCCGGCACGCTGTCCGGCAATCCGGTGGCCGTGGCCGCGGGTTTGGCCACGCTGCGCCTGATCGGCGAGGCCGGCTTCTACGAGAATCTGTCGGGCCAGACCGCCAAGCTGGCGCAGGGCTTGCAGGAACGCGCCCGCAAGGCCGGCCTGCCCTTCTCGGCGGACTCGGTCGGCGGCATGTTCGGCATCTACTTCAGCGACAGCATCCCGGCCTCGTTCGCCCAGGTCTCGGCCTGCGACACCGCCGCGTTCAACCGCTTCTTCCATGCCATGCTGGATAACGGCGTGCATTTCGCGCCGTCCGCCTTCGAAGCGGGTTTCGTGTCGGCCACGCACGACGACGCCGTCATCCAGGCCACGCTGGATATCGCGGACAAGGTGTTCGCGGGGCTCTAAGCGTTGAATCGGAGCGGGCCGGCGGCCCGCTTCTTTCATGGCGCCTTGTACTGCTCGTACAGGGCCGTCACGTTCTTCACATAGGCCTGGGTTTCGGCGTACGGCGGCACCGCGTCGTACTTGCGCACCGCGCCCTCGCCCGCGTTGTACGCGGCCAGCGCCAGATCCAGGCGGCCCGGATACCGGTCGATCAGCCGGCGCAGATGGCGCGATCCGGCCTGCACGTTGGTCGCCGGGTCCACCAGCGCGCGCTCCACGTCATCCACCGACAGCAACGGCGCGGCCGTCGCCGGCATCAGCTGCATCAGGCCCAGCGCACCCTTGGGCGAGCGGGCATCGCTGCGGAAACCCGACTCAATGGCGATGATCGCCGTCAGCAACGCCTGATCGACCCCCGAATCCAACGCGGCGCGGGCGATCAGGTTGTCGTGCTTAGTCGTGGGTTTGACGGTGCTCCAGCGCAACACCGGTTCGGCGGCCACGCGGCTCACGCGGCGGGCGCCGTCGCCGGCTTCGGGCTCACAGCTCAGGCACAGTTTCTCGGCGCCGCCGCGGACCGCGGTCCGTGCCTGCGCGCGCTTGTAGTACTTACCGGTGCCGGTGGGCACCTTCATCGTGCGCCCGACGCCGAAAGGGTCTTTGTAGCGGTAGGTGGCGGCGGCCTGCACCGGCGTCGCCAGCGCCAGAGCGCCCGACGCCAGCGCCGCCACCGCCGCCATCCCGCCGGCGCGTGCCAGGATGGCGCGCGTGGCCGAAAGAATGGAGGAAGGGGGTTGGGACATGGGACGGGGCTCCGGCGGCGTCGGAAGACGCGTTGGCGAGCCCCAATGCTGCTTGCACCATCCCGGTTCTGTCTTTCCTGCCGATGATCTAGATCGCGACGGCGCGGGCGTTTCCCAGGGAGAATCGGGGACGTTACTAGGACATGTGGCCGATAAATTTGCTTGTTACTGGCAGTAATGATCGTCCTTGCAAAGAATATGACGTAATATTTCGTTCAATTACCAAATGATTGAACCGGCCGCTCGTGCCGGGATCGGAGAGAGGGTGAAATGGGCGCAGAAAACATGCTCCAGTTGATGCTGGATGCCGACACCAACGTCCTGACGGCGGTGTACACGCCGCCACCTCGGCCCGAACTCGCCGACGCAACAGCCGCCGGTTCTTCCGACTCGGCGGTTGCTGGCTCGGAAGGCGGTGACTTGGTTGGGTCACAGGCTGGGTCACAGACCGACTCTCAGACCGACGACGCGGACGTTGCCGTCGCCGACGAAGCCGACGCCCCGCTGGTCAACACCGACCTGCCGACGTGGGACGTGCTGGTCGCTGCCGCGGCCACGCACGGCTGGGGCGCCGACGCGCTCGACAACCACGCCATCGTCGCCTTCATCGACCTGTGCCGCACGGCCACCGAACCCGTCCAGAGCCCCGTTGGCCAAGTCGTGGACGGCAGCTTCGACATCGAACTGAACGCGACCCGCATGGCGGCAACGCTGACGCTGCACCCGCCCAAGGGCGGCAAGCCCGTCACGCTGGAAGCGGTGCGGCAGGCTCTGGCAGACCAGGGCATCGTGCACGGCGTGCTGGACGGCGCGCTGGCCGAGGCGGTGGCGCTGGGCCGCGCCGAGACCATCCTTGCCGCGCAAGGCACGCCGCCCACGCGCGGCACGCCCACCCGCTTTGAAAGCCTGCTTGACCGCCTGAAGCCCCGCGCCGAGGACATCGACGAACTGGCCCAGGTGGATTACCGCGATCTCGGCAGCCTGCTGCTCGTGTCGCCCGGCACGCCGCTCATGCGCCGCATTCCGCCGCTGCCCGGCGTGGACGGCACCAACGTGCTCGGCGAGGCGGTTATGCCCGACGAACTGCCGGACACACCGTTTTCCAAGGAACTGTCCGGCGTCGAGATCGATCCGGAAGATCCGCTGCTGCTGCGCGCCGCCATTTCCGGCACGCCGACGCTCATCACCCATGGCGTGCAGGTCAACCCGATGGTGGAGGTGGACGCCGTCAACCTGTCCACCGGCAACATCAACTTCGAAGGCTCATTGCAGGTGCGTGGCGATATCGCCGCCACCATGGAAGTGCGGGTGACAGGCGACGTGGTCGTCAACGGCACCATCGAAGCCGCCCTGGTCGAGGCCGGCGGCAGCGTCACCGTCAAGGGCGGCATCATCGGCATGGCCGAAACCGTGCACGACGCCACGGCGGCGCCGCGCACCGCGCACATTGTCTGCGGCGGCACGCTGCGGGCCAAGTTCATCGAGAACGCCGTCATCAGCGCGGGCCAGGACATCGACGTCGAACGCGAAATCCGCCAATGCAGCATCGCCGCCGGCGGCAGCGTCAACGTCGGCCCGCCCAACACGCAGCAAAGCGCCATCACGGGCGGCGAAACCCGCGCCCTGCTGGCGGTCCGCGCCGGCACCATCGGCTCGCCGGCAGGCATTCCCACGCTGGTGCAAGCCGGCCTGGACCCGCACGCCGACATCAAGCGCTCGGCGCTCACGCGCAAGCGCCTGAAGATGAACGAGGAAAAGGCCAAGCTGGAACAACTGCTGATGTTCCTGCAAGCCAATCCGCAACGAGCCTCGGGCGACGTGGTCGAACGGGCGCGCAACACGCACACCAAGCTCATCGGCGACCTGGCCGGGCTTGAAACCGAGGAAGCCCAACTGGCCCGCGACCTGCTGCCCCAGCAAAATGCCACCATCGCCGCCACGCGGCGCTTCTGTAGCGGCACGAAGATCCAGCTGGGCAACAAGATGCAGGAGTTCCTGGAAGACCAGGTGGGCGGCAAGGCGGGTCTGGAAGAAGGCGAGATCGTTATTCGCTAGACGCTGGCGTTCGAACCCAGGTGTCAGACACCCCGGCGGCACTGCGACAAGTTGTCGGCGGTCTCTCAAGGGTGTCAGACACCTTCGCAGCGGGAAGATGTCCCGCACCGCGCGGCCAACCGGCCTGCCCTGACGTCAGGCGCCGTCGTCCGGCATCAATTCCTTGAACCACACGCGCGGCGAGATGCCGCGGTCGGGGCCCAGGATCGAAAAGCCGCCGTCCACGGGAATGTCGACGCCGGTCATCCAGGATGCCGCGTCGGAGCACGCAAAGCACACCGCCGCAGCGATCTCTTCGCCGGAGCCTACGCGGCCTAACGGATGAAAGTGCGCGCCCACCGCGTCGGCTGCCTGGCGTGATCCGCCGGACAGCTGTTCCACCGACGGCGACCACGTCCATGCCGGCGACACCGCCAGCACGCGCACGCCCGACTGCGCCAGTTCCACCGCGAAGTTCTTGGTGATCTGCAGCAGCGCCGCCTTGGACGCCGGATACAGCGCGCGCCCGGCCGCGCCGAACTTGCCGCCCGTGCTGCCCAGGTTCACGACCACACCGCCGCGCGGCAGATGCGCCGCCGCGAGCTGCGTGAAGATTGCCGCCGACACGAGATTCGTGTCCAACGTGCGGTGCCATTCGTCCCGCGTCGATGCCAGCCCGCGATCCGCGTATTGGCAGGCATTGTTCACCAGGAAATCCAGCCGGCCAAAGCGCGCCAGCGCGGCGCCGATGCAGGCCTGGATCTGGGCGTCTTCACCGATATCCGTTTCGCAGTACAGCGCGCGTTCGCCCAGTGCCTGCGCCAGCGCCTCGCCCGCCTCGGCATTGCGGCCGACCAGCACGACGTTGGCGCCCGCCGCGACAAAGCCGCGCGCGATGTCCGCGCCAAGACCCTGCGTGCTGCCGGTGACGATGGCGGTCTTGCCCGCCAGGCCGGGAAAGCCTGAGAAATCCATGTGTGTTCCTTGTCAGTTTGGCGCCGCGGCCCAACGCACCGCGTCGTGCACCGACCCCGTCTGCGCGATCAGCCGCATGCTGGCCAGCGACGCCTCGTGCACCGCCGGGTCGGCCGACGCGCAGGCGTCTTCGGCCACCATGACCGAAAAGCCGATATCGGCGGCATGGCGCACCGTGCCCTCGACCACCGAATGTGTCGCCACGCCCGCCACCACCAGCCGCCTCGCGCCCAGCAGCCGCAGGGTTTCCTCCAGCGGCGTGCCATAGAAGGCACTGATGCGCGTGTGCTTGACGACGAACTCGCGCGCGCTGCCCGCCAGCGGATGCAGGCCATCGTAGAACGCGCTGCCCCATTGCCCTTCCGGCACGGCGCCAATCGTGGCCACGTTGCGGAAGATTGCACAGTTGGGCAGCAGGTCCGCGTAGTCGGGACGAAACGCGATGCGCACGTGCACGATGGGCAGCGCGTGCGAGCGCGCGCCCTCGAGCAAGGCGGCGGCGTTG
Organism: uncultured Achromobacter sp.; assembly: GCA_966111495.1. Lineage (GTDB taxonomy): Bacteria > Pseudomonadota > Gammaproteobacteria > Burkholderiales > Burkholderiaceae_B > Achromobacter. The sequence goes on from CBHWAL010000021.1 coordinate 11,629, forward strand.
TCCAGCAGGCGCTGGCGCGCCCCGCTGTCGGCGTCCAGCCCGACACGGATCTTGCCATCCGGATGCAGCACATCGTTCTGATAGTGCAGCGCCAGCACCGCCACGTCCGCGTTCATCACACGAATACCTCGAACGCGTCGTGCGCATCGTCGCAGTTGACGAGGTCCACGCGCTTCATGCGAATGCGCCAGCCTTCGCCCTCGGCGGCCAGCTTGTGGGTGTACCGCCCGGCAAGCTGGCGCGGCTGGCGCTTGCGCCATTCGGTCATCTGAAAGACCGAATGCACCACCAGGTTGCCAGCCGCATCCACACCCTCGACCTGCACGCCGCCCACCAGCCGCACGCTGCGCGTGGGCGGTTGCTGCGACCAGTTGCGCGGATGTTCCAGGCGCCGGATGCGCACGTCGCGCAGCATGCGGTCTTCCCAGAAGATCGAGATGAAGTCGTACGGACTTTCCTGGCCGTGCTTGCGCGGCATCCAGTACATGCCGTCCTCCGTCCACAGCGCCTGCCAGTCGTCATAGCGCCGCTCGTCCAGCAGCCGCGCCTCGCGGTACAGGAACTGGGCGATGCGGTGGTAGGCATCGGCGGGCACGTCGGCCGGCGCAAGATTCGCGGTGCCGACGTCGAAATCCAGATCTAGCAGCATGCGCCGTCTCCCTTGACCTGGGCGCCCGCGCCTGTGCCGGCGCCCGCCTCCATGTATGCCTTCCACGCGCGGAACTGATTGCGCATGGGCAATTCGCTGGTGCCGTTCACGGACACCATGCCATCGGCCTCGACGCGGTCCGTGCCGTGATAGCGGTGCATGCTGACCCAGTCGCCCCCACGCGTCGCGTTGCCTTCCTGGCAGCGGTTGTAGAGCTCGATGTCGTCCGGCATGACGTTGGACGACGGCGAGTTGATAACGTTGGCGTACAGCATCGCGCGCTTGAACACGCCCTCGGGCGCGCCCTTGCAGCGGAACGTTTGAATCTCGATCAGCGTGCGATCCACCGCCACCGGCCGGATCACGCGAAACTGCTGGAACACCGTATGCGGAGATCCGCTGCCGTAGATCACCGTGTTGTGGCGGTTCATCCCCAGGATCTCGCGGGCGCGCTGCTCGCCGTACGCGCCGGTCAGCGACTCGAAGTGCGCGCGCGACACCGGATCGCGTTCGGCGGCGCCCGGATTGAAGATGCCCTCCATGTAGCCGTGGCCGTTGTCGTAGGCGCGCAGCTCCAGTTTTTCCCAGAACTCGTAGGGCTCCCCGTTGCCGTCCATGATGTGCAGCTCGAGCGGCATCTCGCCCATTTCCTTGGCCTCGTCGCGCGCCGCCGCATAAGACGACTCATGCGTCACGCGCGCGTGCATCGTGTCGTGCAGGTTCTCGTAGAACACCTTCCAGTTCGAACGCTGCATCACGCGGAAGATGCCGCCCGCCACTTCCACCTCGCCCACCGGGGAACGGTCGCACAGGTTGTCGATGGACGAGCGCACGCCGCCCAGGAAGTCTTCAAGCGCCTGCCCCTCGGCAGACTGGCTGGCGAACACGAAGCCGCGGTAGCTCTCCACGCGCGGCAAACGCCGCATCGAGAACGACGGATCCGTGGGATCGTAAGACGTGCCTTCCAGCCCTTGCTTGAGCGGCACGCCCAGATGGCTGCCGTCCAGCTTGAACGTCCACGCGTGATACGGACAGCGGAAGAACTTGCCGGCACAGCCTTCGCCGTCCGCCACCACCTTCGCGCCCTTGTGCGGGCAGCGGTTGTAGAGCACGTGCACACGGCCGTCGGCGGCGCGCACCATCAGCACATCCTGATCGCCCAGGCGCGTCGTGTGATAGTCGCCCGTCTTGGGCACCTGGCTTTCGTGGCCCACGTAGATCCACGCGCGGCCATAGATGCGCTGCATCTCGATGTCGAAGATCGCCGGATCGGTGTACAGGTCCCGATGCACGCTGTCGCCGCGCACCAGCCCCGCAAGTTGCTCATCGGTATAAGGCATGTCGTCTCCCTACTTATTCTCGCTGTCCTTCCAGCGCGCCATCAGCGTGTTGGAAGGCAGGGTTTCGTCCAGCAGCTTGGCCGCGGTCTCGCGACCGGCCGTGGGCAGGCCCTTGGGATCGAGCAGGCCCACCTGCACCAGCACGCTGGCCTGATCCCAGTAGATGTGCTCGTGATAAAGCTTGTCGCCGCGGAACTTGACGATGGCCACCAGCGGGATTTCCACGGACTTGCCCGTGGGCGCGACGCCCGGCAGCATCCAGTCGATCTCGGTCGTATGGGTGAAGCAGAACAGAAGCTCGTCCACGATCTGCGTGGCGCCCACCGTGCGCGACAGCGGCACCAGCCGCGTATCGGGCGGATTGCTGTTCACGAAATGATGCTGATAGAAGCGCGACAGTTCCTTGTGGCCCACGCCGCCCGTCATCGTCGGGATGTGGTTGACGTAAGGCTCGGCCACCATCGTCGCCATCGTCGCCGCCACGTCGCGCGTGCCGAATTCATATTCGCAGTGCTTGTCCCACAGGTACGAATAATCGAACTCCGGCCCGATCGTGCGCTGCAGCGCCGCCATGCTGCGCTGATGCGCCATCAGCGCCGACGGCTTGTCGTAGTGATCGCCGCCCGTGCGCGCGAACGCGTGATCCACGCCGGGGTACACGTACAGCTCCACGCCCGGCTTGCCGCCCAGCGCTTCCAGGATGCGCTGGCGAGCCTCGGGTGGACAGAAGCCGTCCTGCTCCGCGATGTGCAGCACTAGGCGGCCGCGCAGATTGGCGGCCTCTTCAAGGCTGTCCTCGATGCCCACGCCGTAGTAACCGACCGCCACGTCCGCGTCCGTGCGGCACGCCGCCAGATAGGCCAGCTTGCCCCCCAGGCAATAACCCAGCACGCCCGCGCTGCCTTCCTGCTCGGGCAGTTCGCGCAACGCGGCCAGCGTCGACGCGATGTCCTTGATGCCCAGTTCCACGTCAAAGCCCTTGTAAAGCTCGAACGCGCGCGGCATGTCCGCGGGGCCGTCCGTCAGCTGGATGCCGGGCTGCTGGCGCCAGAACAGGTCCGGCACCAGCACCACATAGCCCTCCTCGGCCAGCAGCTGTGCGCTGCGCCGCATGAAATCGTTGACGCCAAAGATCTCCTGGCACAGCACCAGGCCCGGGCCACGGCCCGAGGCCGGCACCGCCAGATAGGCGCCGAAGGACTTGCCATCGTGCGAGGCGATCGTCACCTCGCGCGTCGTAATGCGATCAGTCATGCGTATCTCCTGTGTTTCGAAGCCGGCGGCTCACTTCATCTGGCACGCGGCGGCGAAGGGATCCTGGTATTGCGTCAGCACCGTGCCCGACAGCTTGTTCGACAGCTTGCCGCTGGCGTCCGCCTCGACCACGCGCAGGTAATAGTTCTGCACCGGGTACTGATTGCGGTTGAACTTGAAATCTCCGCGAACCGACTTGAAGTCCGCACGCCGCAGCGCCGGACGCAGTGCCTCGGCATCCAGCTTGCCGCCCGTCTGGCGCACCGCGCTGTCCAGCAGCATCGCCGCGTCATAGCCCTGCGACGCATACAGCGACGGGCTGCGGTTGTAGGTCTTCTTGAAATCCTCGACGAACTTGCGGTTGGCCGGGTTGTCGAGTTCGGCCGCCCATTGCGCCGTGTTGCGCAGGCCCTTGATCGGCGCACCCACCGCCGCGATCGTGTCCTCGTCGCCCGAAAAGCCCGGCGCCAGCAGCGCAATGTCCTTGGACAGACCCGCGCCGTTGAACTGCTTGATGAAATTCACGCCCATGCCGCCCGGCAAAAAGAAGAACACCGCATCCGGCTTGCTGGCGCGCAACTGCGTGATCTCCACGCCATCGTCCAGCGGGCCGAGCTGCGTGTACATCTCTTCGGCCCCGCCGCCCTTGTACAGACGCTTGAAGCCATTCAGCGACTCGCGTCCGCCCGGGTAATCCGGCGCGATCAGCGCCACGCGCTTGTAGCCCTGGTCGGCCGCGTACTTGCCCATTGCCGCCGGAATATCCTCGTTCTGCCAGGCCACCGCGAAGAAATTCGGATTACAGCCCGCGCCCGCGTAGTTTTCCGGGCCTGTATTGGTGCTGAGATAGATCGTGTCCGACTGCAGGATCGCCGGCATCACGGGCAGCAGCACGTTCGAAAACACGATGCCCGTCATCACGTCCACGCGATCGCGCTTGAGCAGACGTTCCACCGCCTGGCGCCCGGTATCGGCCTTCTGCTGATCGTCGGCCACCACCACTTCCGCCGTCAACCCGCCCAGCTTGCCGCCCGTATGCTGCAGCGCCAGATTGAAGCCGTCACGGATCTCGTTGCCCAGCGCCGCGCCCGGCCCCGACAACGTGGTCAGCAACCCCACCTTCACCTTGTCGGCCGCCGACGCCGCACCCGCCGCGCCCACCGCAGTCCCCATGCAAACCAGCGCCGCCAGCGCGCGCCGGCTCCATCGATTTCGATTCATGTGCCACCCCGTATTCGCCGCCAGCCGCGCTGGCGGAAAGCTGACAGAACCCGTCTGCCGTCGGTACACGCATGCCGCCGATTCAAGTCACCCAGCTTACGCGCCGCGGCGCCCTCGCTCCAACAGGCCCCCCCCCCCAGCGCCGCGCCACCCGGCCAACATATGCCCGCGCCCCCCCCGGCTCTATCCGAATACCGCCACTCTTATCCGGGATTCACTTAATTCCCATTGGCGCGCGATTCCATTACGCTGCCCGCAGATACGGGATCGGTCCCGTCCCGGAGGCTTCCATGCACGGCTGGTCCCGACTCGAGCTGGCGCCCTTGCTGAAACGGCGCGTCTTCAGCTCCACGCAACAGGATGAGACCCGCGCCCGCGTGTCCGAAGCCCTGAAGGACCACCGCCTTACATGGAAAGGCGGCCGCGTCGATGCCGAGCTGAACCGGGGCCGATTCGGCTCGCTCACCGTCTGTACGTTGCGCTACGGCGCCGAAGTCCACATCGAACCCGACCGCCTCCAGGACTTCATGCTGGTGCAGGTGCCGCTACGCGGCCGCGCCCGTATTGAATGCGGCGACGAAGGCGTCAACGCCGACCCCGACTGCGCCGCCGTCATCGCCCCCAACCGGCGCCTGCGGCTGCACTGGGAAGCCGGCTGCGAACAACTCCTGCTCAAGATTCCAAGAGGCAAGCTGGAAGCCATGGGCCAACGCGCCTTCGGCGACGCCGCCGCCCGCCCCCTGGACTTCAGCCCCGCCCTGCGCCTGGACACCCCCATCGGCGCCGCCTGGCGCAGCATGATGGGTAGCCTCATCCACCTGCTCCCCACCCTGGACGACGGCGCCCGCCGCCCGCCTGCCGCGTGGCTGGAGCACCTGGAAGACACCCTAGTCCTGCACCTGCTCTACAACCAGCCCAACACCTGGCACACCCACGCGGGCCTGCCCAACACCGTCCCCCGCCGCCTCAGCGTTGCCGAGGCTTTCATGCGAGAGCGCCTGGGCGCCCCGCTGACGCTAAACACCATTGCCCGCCATGCTGGCGCGAGTGCCACCGCGCTCACCCGGCTTTTTCAGGAACACCGGAATACGACACCCATGAATGCGCTACGCGCGTTTCGGTTGGACGCGGCGAGGAGCCGGCTGAAGACGCAGCCGGATGCGAGCGTGACGGAGGTGGCGTTGAGCGTGGGGTTTGGGCATCTGGGGAGATTCTCGGAGTATTACCGAGAACGGTTTGGCGAACTGCCGAGAGAGACGCGGCGCGCGGGCGGGTGATTGCGATTGCGGTGTCTGACACCGGAATCGGTCTTACGCAGCGCGCACGGTGTCAGACACCCGGCGAAGACCGCTGCGCAATGACGGCTTTCGCATGCGGGTGTCAGATACCTGACTTCAGCGGCATGCCTACAAGACGATGCGAAAAAACGACGGGTGTCTGACACCGGAATCTGTCCTACGCACCGCGCATGGTGTCTGACACCTGAATCAGTCCTACGCGCCGCGAGCGCGCAGCGCAGGCCCGTTGACGCGAGACACCGCGTAAGCCCCACCAGGCCGCCCGCGCGGCCGACGTGGGGCGGGCACCGCAAGATGTTTCATAGCGAAGCAGACGCAGGCAAAAACCTGAAGAACCCCATCCGCCCCAGCGACCGGCAAGCTAAATCCAACGGAG